>NZ_JBIAYZ010000011.1:0-207918 GCF_042898635.1 Micromonospora sp. NPDC000442
ACCATCGACCCCTGCAACCTGCAACTGCTCTACCAAGGCCGCTCCCCCAACTCCGGCGGCGACTACGGCCTCCTGCCCTACCGCCCAGGAGTACTGACCCTGCAACGCTGACCGACTCTGGGGATTGGTCCGGACCCGACATGGTGTCCGGACCAATTCTCGTCCTGCCGGCTTTGACCTGGACCGGTGTCGCCGGGCATCGCGATCTGCGCCGCGCCTGCCCTCCGGCCCGCCATCAGAAGTCCGCCCAGTCCGGTCACGAACGCCGGGACCGTCGGAGGCCCGTCCCGATCGCGCGGCCAGCCGGATTTCGGTACGCCTCCGGCG
Source organism: Micromonospora sp. NPDC000442 (assembly GCF_042898635.1). NCBI lineage: Bacteria > Bacillati > Actinomycetota > Actinomycetes > Micromonosporales > Micromonosporaceae > Micromonospora > Micromonospora sp. NPDC000442. The sequence continues at coordinate 328 of NZ_JBIAYZ010000011.1, forward strand.
TGTCCGCCGGCTGCTGGTCGAACAGAACCAGAGCACGCGCCGCGGGTGTCGGATCAGGGCCTCGACCGGTCACCGGTGGGCACGCCAAGCGGCGGGGTGCGGATCGATCCGCACCCCGCCGCCGGGTCGTCGAAGGGTCAGGGGTTGGTGATGCCCAGCGAGTAGCTGCCGGAGCCGCTGTACGCGTGCACCTCGAAGCGGTAGTAGCCCGCCGTGCCGTTGTAGGTCAGCGACTCATCCGGCCCGGCGCTGTAGGAGCCGGCCACGTCGACCCAGGCCGATCCGCTCCACTTCTGCAGGTAGAGGTCGAAGTCCACGCCGGTCGGTCCGTCCAGGCAGCCGCGGTGGGTGCCCGAGGTGGACGAGTAGTAGTAGCTGCCGTTCGGCTGGTACCGACTCTGGCCGGAGGAGATGCTGCCGGTGTAGGTCGACTCGTAGCCGCTGCACCCGGTGGGCGGCGGCGGTTCGTTGCCGCCGCCACTGGTGCGCAGCGTCAGGCCGTACGCCGAGAGGATCTCGTTGACCGGCTGGAAGTAGGTGGTCCCGCCGGAGGAGCAGTTGCCGGAGCCGCCCGAGGTCACACCCTGGGCCTGCTGGCCGGACAGCCACGAACCGCCCGAGTCGCCCGGCTCGGCGCAGGCGTTGGTGCGGGTCAGCCCGCTTACCGAGCCCTCGGCGTAGTTGACGGTCTGGTTCTTGGCCTGGATGGTGCCGCACCGCCAGCCGGTGGTCGAGCCGGAGCGGCAGACCGCCGCACCGACGGCGGCTTCGGTGGAACCGGCCACCGTCACGTTGCCACCGGAGTAGTTGTTGACCCACGGCTGCGGCGTCCAGTTCGAGTTGGTCTGGACCCAGCCGTAGTCGTTGCCCGGGAACGACGAGCCGCGGAAGGTGCCCTGGGCCACCTGGTTGTAGCCCTGCGTGGCGGTGCCGGTGCGGCCGCAGTGCCCGGCGGTGACGAAGCCACCGGTCACCGAGAACCCGACCGAGCAGCGCCCGCCCATGTAGTAGGCGTCGCCGCCACGGACGTCGTAGAGCACTCGGGGAGCCTCGGTGGTGCTGACCACCCGGACCGCGGTGGCGTCGACGCGGCTCGTGCGGACGAACTCCGCAGCCGTAGCGGTGTTCCCGCTGGCGAGGACCACGACGGTGTTGGTCGTGACGTCGACGTACCAGCCGGGAACCGCGCCGGCCGGCGCCTTGGCGGCGTGCCGGTCCAGGGTCGCCTTGATCCGGTCCAGCTCGGCGCCGCTGCGCTCGACGATCGTCGCCCGCGCACCGGCGGCCTTGACCCGGTTGGCTGCGGCCTTTCCGGTGACGGCGACGACCAGGCCGTCGGCGGTCATCCAGCCACCGGCGTACGACGATCCCAGGGACCGGCGCAGGCTGGCGTCCGTCCTGGTTCCCTTGTCGTCCCGGGCGATCCGGGTGCGCGCCTCGGTCGGGCTCAGGTCCAGGTCACGCTGCATCGCGGCGAGCATCTCCGACGATGCGGCCGCCACGGTGGCGGTGGCGGTGTCGGGGGTGGGCAGCGGGGCCGCTGCGGCGGGGGTTACCGCGACGGCGATGGCACCGACGGGCAGCAGGATCGCTGCTGCCGCGAGGGTGAAGACTCGTCTCATCTAGTTGCCTCCTGTGGAAACGGCGGCGCGGATCGGGGGTGCGCCGCGATCGGGGCGGGGTTGTCCCGCCGCGCTCCGCCCTCGGGGTTTGGGCGACGGTGCTGCGGGTGTCGCAGCCCGTTGACCTGGCCGGTGCCGCTGCCGGGCGCCTCGGTGGGGCGCCAGCCGGATCAGATGGGCCACCGCCAACCTAACCGGAATCCATAGGATTTGATCTATATCAGTTAACTCATATTAAGGCGAGTAATGCTCGACTCTCTGGCGGACGCCGGCTACTCAGTCGGACCTCACCGCGTGTACGCGTTCGACGGTGCCGGCCTTCGACCGCTCGGCCTCGACGATCGTGAACCCTGCCGCCCGTACCAGTGGCAGCTGGCGGCGGGTGAAGTGCTCGCCGGCCGCGCGTATGGTGAGCCGTTCAAGTAGCCACTGCGCGGCGCGAACCGCTGGCCACGTACTACCGATGTGATCCAACAGGAGCAGCCGGCCGCCGGGCACGAGGACGCGTTTCATGTCGTCGATCGCCCGCGCCGGGTGCGGGATGCTGCAGAGTGAGAGGGCGCAGACGACGGTGTCGAACGATGCGGGTGCGAAGGGCAACTCCTCCGCGTCGCCCTCGCGCAGGTCGACCGCGCGGCCGAGGTCTGCGGCACGCCGCCGCGCGATGTCCAGCATCGCCGGGCTCAGATCGACGCCCACCACCGTCGCGTCCTGGGGGTAGTACGGCAGGTTCCGACCGGTGCCGATGGCGACCTCCAGCACCCGCCCACGCGCGCGGGCACCCAGCCATTCGCGGCCACCAGCGAACTGGACCCGCTCGAAGAACGCGATCTGCTTGTCGTAGCTGGGTGCGGACCTGTCCCACACCCGCCGCTGCCTGGCCGTCGGCGTCTCGGCAATATTCCTCTTGGCGGGGCTGTTCATGATGATGGTCCTACCTGCTCGGCGGGATGGGGAAGGGCGCAGTCCACATCGGAGTTAGCCGCCGCATCGATCACCCCCATGACCGCCTTGCGGACTCGGGTGGCAGCTCTCGCGGGATCGGGCTGACCGGCGTCGAGCCAGGCGATGATGGCCTCGATGGCCACCACCGGTGCAAGCTGGGCAGCCCAGCCCGCCAGTGCCTCGTCCGGTACGACCGCCGAGATCTGCGGGTACGCGGCAGCGGTGATGTCGGAGTGGAACTTCTCGATGCGTTCGTTGAACTCTGGCTCGCGTAGGGCGTGCTGAAACAGCAGTCGGAATCCGGCGGGGCACTCGACCGCTGCCCGGATGAGGCCGTCGATGCTGGCGTCGCTGAACCCACCGACCGGCTCGTCGACGTGAGCCTCCAGCCGGGCGCACATCTGGTCAAGGACCGCCTGGTAAAGATCGGTCTTGGAGTCGAAATGCCGGTAGAGGATCACTCGCGTGATCCCGGCCTCGGTGGCGATCTCGTCCAAGCCGGTGGCCGCGAACCCGTTGCGCGCGAACGCCTCGGTCGCGGCGGCCAGGATCTGCTCGCGGCGCTGAGCGCGAGGCAGGCGGCCTACCCGCTCTGGTTGTTCACCGGCCACCTCGACCTCCACCGTTGTTGATGCTCGCGTGTACGTAAGCGCGTGTCTACTCGAAAGTACACAACGTGGCGGTGGCCGGTCGTGCCGGCTCCTGTTTGGCGGCGGCGCGCGAAGAAATTCAGCATCTGCTATATATGGGAACGCTTCCAAGCGTGACGCGGTGGGGGCGAGGTGGATCGGGGCTTTCGCGCCAACCCGGGCTGCCAGGTCTTCCGCCGCTGCCCGCAGCCCTTGGAACGTCACCTGTCCGGCGTCGGACGCCGTAGCCCTGCCACGTCGCCGTGGTGGGAATCAGCTCCTGGAGGAGAACATGCGCAGCCTTCTTGCCACGTTGACCGCCCTGATGGTCGGCGTCACGGTCGGCAGTGTCCCGTCCGACGCCGCGGGTGCCTCCCACCGAGGCTCCTGCGCCCGGCACATGCTCTTCTGCGAGGACTTCGAGCGCCTGCCGCCTGGCGGCGCCAGCACCCTGGACTGGGGCATCGACACACGCAACGGCACGCTCACTGTGGAACGTGCCCGCCGTGGCAACCAGGTGTTGCACATCCACACGGTCGACAACGGCCGTGCCTTCCTGCGCGTCGACGATTTCGCCGCGCCCGGCAATCGCTTCTACGGCCGGATGCGGCTGCGCGTCGACGCCTTCCCCACCGGCCCCGACTGGGCGCACTTCACCCTCGTGGAGGCGACCGGCACCGGCAGTTCGGAGATCGTCCGTCCGATCGGCGGGCAGTACGCACCCACGGTCCCCGGAATCTTCTGGGGGGTCGGCGCCGACGGTGGGCCGACCGGCGACTGGACCAACTGGCGCGAGTCCGCCCCGGTCGTCGAGGACACCTGGCAGTGCTTCGAGTGGCAGCTCGACCCTGCGGACAACCGCGTCGCGGTGTGGATCGACGGGGTGGCGAACCCGGAGCTGACCGCCTCCACCACCGAACACGGCGGCAACGACGTGCCGTTCATCCTGCCGACGGTGAACACCGTGAAGATCGGTTGGCAGCTCTACCAGGGTGGCACGACCCCCGGCGAGTTCGACCTCTGGATCGACGACATCGCCCTGTCCACCAGGCGTCTCGGCTGCTGACCCGTAGGGCGGGTGAAAGCGTGGTACTGGCCAGCGGATTTTCATCGCCGCTGGCGATCGCGCAGGCTCGCCGAATATTCGGCTGTGCCCGGCACCACGCTTTCCTACGCTGCACCCGGACGGGCGACGATGGCGCGCTGGCGAGTGCGGTCAGCCGACGATCGGGGGATGCAGTGACGTGTCAGCTGACAGCGGTCTGTTTCGATGCGAGCGGGCCGCTGCGGCTGGCGCAGTTCTGGGCCGGGCTGCTCGGCCGGGAGGTCGTCCACGACGCCGGCGGCGCGTTTCTCCCGGGCACGGACACGCAGCTCGGCCTCCGGTTCGTGGCGAGTCGCGCGGAGCGGGTGGGGGAGAACCGCTTGCACCTGCATCTCACCAGCGCCAGCCTGGCCGACCAGCAGCAGACGGTGGCCAGGGCGCTCGCCCTCGGCGCCGGCCACATCGACCTCGGGCAGCGCCCGGAGGAGGGGCACATCGTGCTGGCCGACCCCGAAGGTAACGAGTTCTGCGTCATCGAGCCGGGCAACAAGTTCCTCGCCGGTTGCGGACTTCTCGGTGAGATCGCCTGCGACGGCACCCGGGAGGTCGGCCTGTTCTGGAGTACGGCGCTGCGTTGGCCGCTCGTGTGGGATCAGGACCAGGAGACCGCCGTGCAGTCACCGCGTGGCGGCACGAAGGTCGCCTGGGGTGGTCCGCCCGTGGCACCGAAGCAGGGAAGGAACCGGCAGCGCTTCGACCTTGCTCCACCCGCCCACGGTGATCAGCGGTCGGAGGTCGACCGGCTGGTGTCCCTCGGCGCCACGCGGCTCGAGGTCGGCGAGGACGGCACGGTCATGCTGACCGATCCCGACGGCAACGAGTTCGGTGTGCTGACGCCCCGATAACCCACCGGGCGGGCGTCGACCGGTTCCTGCCGGCCCAGGCCGCACGGCTGCGGACGGTGGGTCGAATGTCGACAGGGATATCGTCGGTGAGTGGCAGGCCAACTACCGGACGGCGGCGTCGAGGTGTCACTCGACGAGATCGAGGCCCGCTGGGCCGCCTGCTGGACACCGCAAGAGGTAGCACGGCGCCTGGCCGGGACCGCCGTGCCCTGGTACGTCGCGGGCGGCTGGGCCCTGGACCTGTTCCGTGGCGAGCAGACCCGCGAGCACCACGACATCGAGATCGGTGTGCCAGGCGGCGGGTTCCCGGGCATCCGCGAACACTTTGCCGACTTCACCTTCGACGCCGTAGGTGCGGGGCGGATCTGGGAAGCGGCGACGCCGCAGGTGCTCAGCGCCACCCGACAGACGTGGCTGCGCGAGCCGGCAACGGGACGTTACCTGCTTGACGTCATGCGTGAGCCACACGACGGCGAGGTGTGGATCTGCCGGCGAGACGCGACGATCCGGCTGCCCTATCCCGAGATCATCCGGCGCGGCCCGGACCGGATTCCGTACCTGCGCCCTGAGCTGGTCCTCCTCTTCAAGGCCAAGCACGTACGCGCCAAGGATCAGGCGGACTTCGACGGTGTCGTTTCACTGCTGACCCGTACCCAACGCGACACGCTGACCCGGCTGCTGGGGCGGGTACATCCGGGACATGCCTGGCTGGCGGCCCTGCGGGTGGGCGACAGCCGGTGAGACGGCGGTCCGGCCGACCGCACCGGGTTGCGCCGGTCAGGAGTGGGAGGCGGACTTCTCGGCGGGATCGGCGGGGCCGGCGCCGTGGGCGGGACGGCGGGTCAGGACCCGGGGGCCGGAGTCCGTGACGGCGACCGTGTGCTCCGAATGGGCGGTGCGGGAACCGTCGGCCGACCGGATCGTCCAGCCGTCCGTGTCGTACCTGATTTTGTCGGTGGACCGGCAGAGCCAGGGCTCGATGGCGATGGTCAGGCCGGGGTCGAGTTTCAGGCCGCGACGGGGGCGGCCGCTGTTGGCCACGTGCGGGGCCTCGTGCATGGTGCGACCGATGCCGTGACCGCCGAACTCGGCGTTGACCCGGTAGCCGTAGGAGTGGGCGACCTCGCCGATCGCGGCGGAGACATCGCCCAGGCGGCCGCCGGGCTGGGCGGCCGTTATGGCGGCTTCCAGTGCGACCTCGGTGGCCTCGATCAGCCTCAGGTCGGCCGGGTCGGGGTTGCCGACGACGACGGAGAGCGCGGAGTCGGCGACCCAGCCGTCGATGCCGACCGCCATGTCGATGCTGAGCAGGTCGCCGTCCCGCAGGACGTAGTCGTGGGGGAGACCGTGCAGCACTGCGTCGTTGACCGACAGGCAGAGCACGTTGCGGAACGGACCACGGCCGAACGAGGGGGCGTAATCCCAGTAGCAGGACTCGGCACCGCGTTCGTTGATGCGGCGGCGCGCATGGTGCTCAAGGTCCATCAGGTTGACGCCGACCGCGGCGACACCGCTCAGCTCGGCCAACAACTCGCCGACGAACTGGCCGGTCACCGCCATCCGATCGATTTCCTCGGCCGACTTGAGCTCGATCATGAAGCCTCCCTCATCCCTGCGGTATTTTTATACCACGTCGCGCTGGGGCTGCTCGGGAGGGGATATCCTGCTGGCATGGTTCGCCAACCACTGACCGCCGAACAGATCGCCGCGGGCCAGCGCCTCGGAGCCGCCCTGCGGGCCGCCCGGGCCGGCCGCAGCCTCGTCGACGTGGCCCTGGCAGCCGGCATCTCCCCCGAGACGCTGCGCAAGATCGAGGCGGGCCGGCTACCCGCGCCGGCGTTCGGCACCGTGGTCTGCCTCAGCCAGGCCCTCGATGTCCCCCTCAGCGACCTGGCCGAGGTCTGGCGGGCCGACATGCCCGTCCGCCAGGCGTCCTAGGGTCCCTGCCGACCTTGTGCGTCAGTTGAATCCCCACCGCGCGGGACGGCCCGACGTACCCGTCATCTTCCTGGACCTCGACGGCGTACTGAATCCCTTCGCGGCACCGACCTGCCCTGACGGCTACCAGGAACGTGTCCTCTTCGACGGGGAAGACCCGCAGCGCTACTGCGTGGCGCATGCCGACTGGATCCGGGAACTGGCCGTCGCCGGGGAGCTGTGGTGGGCGACGGGTTGGGGCGAGGACGCCAACGAGCTCTACCTGCCGCTGCTCGGCGTCGGGCCGCTGCCGGTGGTCGGCTTCCCACCGGTGCCGTTCGATCCTGAACTCAAGGTGCCGGCCGTGGATGCCGTGGCCGCCGATCGACCGGCAGCGTGGCTCGATGACAACCACACCGCCGTCGGCCGGCGGTGGGCCGCTGCCCGTTCGGTACCGACCTTGCTCGTGTCGATCGATCCCGCGATCGGTTGGACCCGCGCGGACGTCGAGCGCGTGCTCACCTGGGTGGCATCCCTGCCCAGGTGAGCACGGATCGCACGGATTCCCGAGAGGCCCCCGTCCTACCTCATCGAGCCGTGATCCGGTCGACCGCAGACCCACCCGTCCCGGATCAGGCCGTCAGTGTCCGGCGCAGCTCACGGACGGTGTCGAAGGCCCGGTTGTCGTCATCGGCGAATGCCTCCTGCCACAGGTCGTGCCATTCGGAATTCGCGGACATGATCCGGTCGAGCGCGCTCGCGGCCAGCGCGGGCAGGTCGGCGGGCAGGTCGAGTCGGCCGCCGTCGCGGAGGACCTCCGGCGCGTACGGTGAGCTGATGGGTTGCCCACCGGGCAGGTGCGCGGCCACGATCGCGGCTGCGGCAATTGCCTCGCAGGCGATGTCGGCGTCGAGGTAGTCCTGCTCGACGGCGGCCTCGTTCAGGGCCTTGCGGACCAGCGCCGGACGCTGGGTGGCGTCGGCCTTATCGAGGTCGCCACACCAGTCGGCGGCGGTGTCGTTGTCGAACGGTCCGCTGTCCCAGGCACCCATGAAACCTCCCACGATCGGTTGCGCGGCATTCTGGCACCGCCCACCGACAGGCTTCGACACCCGCGATCCGGCACACGGACGCGGGCAGTCAGTCACCCACGGTGCACTTCGTCGTACGCTTCCGTGGCGAGTGACGAACAGGGGGTCGAGGTGGCCGAGACGACGTTGACCGGGACGACGGTGGCGCAGGTGATGGCGAAGCTGGCCGAGCTTGCGGACCCGAGGACGCGCGAGGTGAACGAGAGGCACGGTGACGATCACGGTGTGAACCTCAGCAAGCTGCGCGCCCTCGCGAAGCGGCTGAAGACGCAGCAGGACCTCGCGTGGCAGCTGTGGCAGACGGGCGACACCGCGGCGCGACTCCTGGCGATCCTGATCTGCCGTCCGAAGGCGTTCGAGCGCGGCCAGTTGGACACCATGCTGCGCCAGGCGCGGCGACCCAAGGTGCACGACTGGCTGGTGAACTACGTGGTGCGGAAGAGCCCGCACTGCGAGGAGCTGCGCCGTACGTGGTTCGTCGATCCGGATCCCGTGGTGGCCAGCGCCGGCTGGGCGTTGACCACCGACCGGGTGGCCGCGAAGCCTGAGGAGCTTGACCTCACCGGGCTGCTCGACGTCATCGAGGCGGAGATGAAGGACGCGCCGGACCGTCTGCAGTGGGCGATGAACCACTGCCTGGCGCAGATCGGGATTGCGCACGCCGAGCACCGTGCCCGCGCGATCGACATCGGGGAGCGTCTGGGAGTGCTCCAGGACTATCCGACCTCTCCGGGCTGTACCTCCCCGTACGCGCCCACCTGGATCGCCGAGATGGTGCGCCGACAGCACGGTAGGTGACCAGATCCGCACCATGCGTCGGTCGCCGGATGTTCGGCACACCGTGGTGCAGGTCAAGGCTGAGGTGGACCGGCGTGAGCGTGCCGGCAGACAGACCACTTAGGATGGTCGGCGGTGTCTGCCGCAGAATGTCGATCACGGTGCGGCGGCGACGCCGACCGAACACGCTTGGGCGCTTGGCTACACTCGGTCCGGCGCTCGGCCCGAGCGGTTCGACCGACTGTGATCCGGTGTGGACGAGGAGACGAACTGTGGCGAATGAAGAGGTGGCACCGTCCGGGGTCGACATGAGCGTGCCGAGCATCGCGCGGGTGTACGACTTCATGCTCGGCGGCAAGGACAACCTCGCGGTGGACCGCGCCGTCGCCGAGCACGCGCTCAGGATCACGCCGGACGGCCCGCAGGCGGGCCAGGCGAATCGGGCCTTCCTGCGTCGGGCGGTGCGCTTCCTCACCGAGCAGGGCATCGGCCAGTTCCTCGATCTCGGTTCCGGTCTGCCCACTCAGGGCAATGTGCACCAGGTGGCCCTGCGCCACGATCCGCAGGCACGGGTGGTCTACGTCGACAACGATCCGATCGTGCTGGCGCACGGTCGGGCGCTGCTGGCCGACGCCGGAACCGCGACGGTGGTCCAGGCCGATATCCGGTCGCCGGAGGCCATCCTGGAACACCCGGAGGTCCGCCGGTTCCTGGACTTCGACCGCCCCGTCGGGCTGTTGCTCTTCGCGATTCTGCACCACCTCACGGACGACGAGGACCCGAAGGCGGTGGCGGCGAGGCTGATCGACGCCCTGCCGTCGGGCAGCTACGTCGCGATCTCCCACTTCCGTGATCCCGGGGACCGGCACCCGGATGCCTCCCGGAAGGCGCGTGAGGTCGAGCGCATCTTCAACGAGTCCCTCGGCACCGGTCGTTGGCGTACCGACGAGGAGATCCTCTCCTTCGCCGAGGGCCTGGAGGTGCTGGAACCGGGCCTGGTGCCGGTGGCCGCGTGGCGACCGGACCCGGAGGAGACCGCACCGGAGCAGAGCGACACCTACCACACCTTCGTCGGGTTGGTCGCCCGCAAGCCGTAGTACCGCGGCGCGGCCGCCTGCGCGGATCCCGTCACCGCCACACGGTAACCTGACTGGCTACCAGTGCCTTCTGTCCTTCGAACGGGCGGTAGGCCGCCGGGTCGGTCAGGTCGTGGCGGGCCGCGAGGCTGCGGTACGAGAAGCGGACCACGGTCCCTTCCACGCTGAGCAACTGCGGCGGGGCCGCCTCCACCGCCTGGCGGGTCAGCACGAGCAGGGTTCCTTCGGTCAGGTCGATGTCTCGTACGACGATCGCGCGCTCGTCGATGATCCGGTCCACCGCCGCGGTCACGGTCAGCGCGGCACCGACCTCGACCCGCGCCAGAGTGTCCGGCGGGCTGGTGCCGGTGGACGGAGGTGGCGGTTCCGCCACCGGCTCGCGGGCGCAGCCGGTGACGGCCAGTACGGCCGCCAGCGCGGTGGCGACCGCCGCGTGCCGGACGCCGTGCGGAACGGCACCTCCTCGGCCGCCCCGCACGACCGGATGGACTGCGAGGTCGCCGGCAGCGCGCACACGTCGCGTGGTCCAGCGGGCAAGAGGTCGGTTGCGCATGTCGTCGCCTCCTCGAAACAGGGCCTTTTCCCAGAGATGCCCTGCGGGATGACGAGTGCCGCGCGAACGTGTGACGGTCGCGTGACATCACGAATCGAGGCTTACCAACTGGTTGACCAGGGGTTTTCCCGCCTCCGGCCGGGGGTAGCGCGATAGTCGACCAGGGCGGTGACCGGACGCGATCCGCCGACGGGACACCCCGCCGGGGGTGCGCGACCGGAGCGGGAGGTTGTGGCTCGTGCGTTGTCTGCAGCGGCGTTACCGGCTCGACGAACCGGTCGGCCGGGGCGGCATGGCCACCGTCTGGCGCGGCTACGATCTGCGGTTGCAGCGTACCGTCGCGGTGAAGCTGCTGTCGGCACCGCTGCTGGGCGACCCTGCGGCCCGCGACCGCATCCGCCGCGAGGCGCTGGCCGCCGCCCGGCTGGACCACCCTGGCGTCGCCCGGGTCTACGACTACGGCGAGCAACGGCACCTGACCCGCACACCCACCCCGTTCCTGGTGATGGAGTTCGTCGCCGGATCGACGTTGGCCGCCCGTCTCCGTGCCGCTGGCCCGCTGCCTGCAGACGAGGCGCTGCGGATCGGTCAGCAGGTGGCGGCGGCACTCGCCGCCGCGCACGAGCAGGACATCGTGCACCGGGACGTCAAGCCCGGCAACATCATGCTCACCGACAGCGGCGTGAAGGTGGTCGACTTCGGTATCGCGGCCGGCGCGGGTGACGACCCGGCGGAGCCGGACGGGCAGGTGTGGGGCACCCCGAGCTATCTGCCGCCGGAGTTGACCGCCGGAGCGGAGGCGGTACCGGCGGGTGACCTGTTCGCCCTCGGCGTCGTCCTCGCCGAGTGCCTCACCGGTCAGGCTCCCCAGCGGTCCCCGCACGAACCGGTGTCCGTCCCCAGCGTCGAGGGGCTGTCCGCCTCCCACGCGTACCTGATCGGTCGGTGCCTGGCGACCGATCCGGATCGGCGTCCCGGCGCGGCCGAACTCGCCGAGGCACTGGCCGGAGTGACCGTGACCCTGCGGCCGGCACCGGGTTCCGCGCCCACCCCGGTCGCCGCACCCACCCGGGTGGTCGCCGGCCCCACCAGGCCGGCCGATGGACGGGCCGGCCGGTCGGCGGTCGCCGGGCGGCGTCGCGGGCTGCTGTTCGCCGCGTCTGCCGCAGCGGCGGCAGCGCTGGCCGGGATCCTGCCGGGACTGGTCACCGCCAACGAGGGCTCGGCCGATCCGCAGGCCACCGAGGCCGGCTGCGCCGTGCAGTACCGGGCCCAGCAGGCGGCCGACGGTCACTTCATGGCGCAGATCAGCGTGACGGGGACCGGGCAACCCTCAGCCGGGCAACCGGCGCTGACCTTCACCCTGCCGGCCAGCCAACACCTCCTCGACGTGCGGGGCGCTGCCTGGATGCACGACGAGCAGCGGGTGACCCTGCGGCTGGCCGAGCCGTCGGAACCGGGCACGGGCGTGACGGCGACCCTGCACGGCCGCGTCGAATCCGGCGGGCACGAGACACCGGAGCGGTTCAGCCTGGCGGGTGTCGCCTGCGAGCATGCCGACACGCACGTACGGACATCGGTCCTGGCCTCCGCGTCGGCCGAGCCGTCGGCGTCGACGGAGGGGCCCTCCCGGGGCCGGTCGGGTACGCCCGACGGGGACCACCTGTCGCCGAGCGGCGGCGGGGGCGGATCGGGTCGACCCGACGTCCAGCCGTCCGGCGCACCATCGGCGACGCCGTCGGGTACGCCGACCAGCTCGACGCCGACCGCGTCCGGTCCGTCGGACTCGCCGAGCCCGTCGACCACCACCAGCCCCACGTCCAGCCCGTCGGCGACCACCAGCCCAACGCCCAGCCCGTCGGCGACGTCGAGTCCGGCGACGACCTCGCGCCCACCGACCCCGTCCCCGCCGCCGGGCCCGACCTCACCGCCGGCTACGGACCCACCCGAAACCGCAGCTCCGACCCCCGAACAGACATCTCCCACCGCCTCGGTGACCTCCGCCACGTCAGCGCCTGCGGACGAGGGCGGGGACACCGGCGACACGAACACCTGATCCCGCGAAAACTTGATTCATTCCAGAAGAGTCGAGTAGGTTCGTGGGCATGACGGCCGACTTCGAGGCGCAGCTGCGGGCGGTCTCGTTGCGCGTGACCCGACCCCGGTTGGCGGTGCTCGCGGCGCTTCGCGACCACCCGCACGTCGACACCGACACCGTGATCCGGCTGGTCCGTGCCGATCATCCCACCGTGTCCCACCAGGCGATCTACGATGTGCTGCGGGCACTCACCGACGCCGGTCTGGTCCGGCGCATCCAGCCCACCGGAGCGATCGCCCGCTACGAGTCCCGGGTGGGGGACAACCACCATCATGTCGTCTGCCGCTCCTGCGGCGTGATCGCCGACGTGGACTGCGCCGTCGGCTACGCCCCCTGTCTCACCGCCTCCGACGACCACGGATTCGTGGTCGACGAGGCGGAGGTCGTCTACTGGGGCACCTGCCCCGACTGCGCGACCGCACGCACCACCAGTGAACCGCCAGGTCGGAAGGAAGCACATTGAGCAACGCAGAGCACGACGCCCCGTCCAGCGCCCAGGGCGTGGACTCCAAGGCGGCGGCCGGCTGCCCGGTCGCGCACGACTCCGTGACCGCCCACGGCAGCGAGAGCGAGAACCCGGCGATCGACTCGCCGACGCCGAAGACCGGCGGTCGTCCGCGTACGAACCGGGACTGGTGGCCCAACCAGCTCGACCTCTCGGTGCTGCACGCCCACTCGTCGAAGGGCAACCCGCTGGGGGAGGACTTCAGCTACGCCAAGGAGTTCGCCAAGCTCGACGTCGAGGCGCTCAAGCGGGACATCGTCGAGGTCCTCACCACCTCGCAGGACTGGTGGCCGGCCGACTTCGGTCACTACGGCGGCCTCATGATCCGGATGAGCTGGCACGCCGCGGGCACCTACCGCATCGAGGATGGGCGCGGTGGCGCCGGTGACGGCGGGCAGCGCTTCGCTCCGCTCAACAGCTGGCCGGACAACGCCAACCTGGACAAGGCACGCCGCCTGCTGTGGCCGGTGAAGCAGAAGTACGGCCAGCAGATCTCCTGGGCCGACCTGCTCGTGCTCGCCGGCAACGTGGCTCTGGAGTCGATGGGCTTCAAGACCTTCGGGTTCGGCTTCGGCCGCGAGGACGTCTGGGAGCCCGAGGAGATCTTCTGGGGTCCGGAGGACACCTGGCTGGGTGACGAGCGCTACGTCTCCGAGAAGGACATGTCGCAGGGCGTCGGCGCGACCGAGATGGGCCTGATCTACGTCAACCCCGAGGGCCCGCGCGGCAACGCCGACCCGCTCGCGGCGGCGCACTTCATCCGGGAGACCTTCGCCCGGATGGCGATGAACGACGAGGAGACCGTCGCGCTGATCGCCGGTGGCCATACCTTCGGCAAGACCCACGGTGCCGGTGTCGCCGACGACCACGTGGGCCCGGAGCCCGAGGGCGCGCCGCTGGAGGCGCAGGGCCTGGGCTGGCTGAGCACGTACGGCAGCGGCAAGGGCGCCGACACCATCACCAGCGGCCTCGAGGTCACCTGGACCGACCGGCCGACGCAGTGGAGCAACCGCTTCTTCGAGATCCTCTTCGGCTACGAGTGGGAACTCACCACCAGCCCCGGCGGTGCCAAGCAGTGGGTCGCCAAGGACGCCGAGGCGATCATCCCGGACGCCCACGACCCGTCGAAGAAGCACAAGCCCACGATGCTCACGACCGACCTGTCGCTGCGCGTCGACCCGACGTACGAGAAGATCTCCCGTCGGTTCCTGGAGAACCCGGACGAGTTCGCCCTGGCCTTCGCCAAGGCGTGGTTCAAGCTGCTGCACCGCGACATGGGTCCAGTCAGCCGGTTCCTCGGACCGTGGGTGCCGGAGCCCCAGCTGTGGCAGGATCCGGTGCCGGCCGTCGACCACGAGCTGGTCGGTGAGGCCGACATCGCGGCGCTGAAGGCGAAGGTCCTGGAGTCCGGCCTCACCACCGCCCAGCTGGTCTCCACCGCCTGGGCCTCGGCCGCGAGCTTCCGGTACACCGACAAGCGCGGTGGTGCCAACGGTGCCCGGATCCGCCTCGAACCGCAGCGCAGCTGGGAGGTCAACCAGCCCGAGCAGCTCGCGACGGTGCTGAGCACCCTGGAGGGCATCCAGCGGGAGTTCAACTCGGCGGGCGGGGCCAAGATCTCCCTTGCCGATCTGATCGTGCTGGCCGGTTCGGCCGCCGTAGAGAAGGCCGCCCGGGACGCGGGTGTCGAGATCACCGTCCCGTTCCACCCGGGCCGCACCGACGCCAGCCAGGAGCAGACCGACATCGAGTCGTTCCGGGTCATGGAGCCGCGTGCCGACGGGTTCCGCAACTACCTGCGTGCTGGCGAGAAGACCCAGCCGGAGGTGCTGCTGATCGACCGGGCGTACATGCTCAACCTGACCGCGCCCGAGATGACCGTGCTCGTGGGTGGCCTGCGTTCCCTCGGTGCCAACGTCGGCGGCAGCCGGCACGGTGTGCTCACCGACCGGCCCGGCGTGCTCACCAACGACTTCTTCCGCAACCTGCTCTCCCCGGGCACCCGCTGGAAGGCGTCGGAGTCCGACGAGCACGTGTACGAGATCCGTGACGTGGCCACCGAGCAGGTGAAGTGGACCGCCACCGCGGTCGACCTCATCTTCGGCTCCAACTCCCAGCTCCGGGCGCTCGCCGAGGTCTACGCCAGCGACGACGCCCAGGCCAAGTTCGTGGCCGACTTCGTGGCGGCCTGGACCAAGGTGATGGAACTGGACCGCTTCGACCTCGCCTGATCCGACACCCACCCGACGAGCCCCGGGCGATCAGCAACGATCGACCGGGGCTCGTTGCTGCCACGGGACATCACGGCGGGTCGTCTCTATGCTACTAATTGGAGTGACGTTCGCCGCTCCGTCGACTGATCCGTCCCGCAGGCACCGGCATTGAGGGGAGTCACCCGTGGCCCATGCCGCACCCGTCGAGGCCCAGCAGGCGTCAACCGATCTCACTGTTCTTCTGCGCACCCCACTCCGTCAGCTCTCCACCGAGCAGGTCCGGCCCCTCGTACGCCGGATCGTCGAGGACCGCGACCGCGTCGAGGCGGTCGATGTGGCGGCGTTCCAATCGGCGATCTGATGCCTGGTGTCCACCACGCCAGGCGAATCTGATCCGTGGCCGCTTCCACTGGACCAGTACGTCCTCAAGGTGCACAGCCGATGTGACCTGGCCTGCGACCACTGCTACGTCTATGAACACGCCGACCAGAGTTGGCGGGCCCGGCCGCGGGAGATCGCCCCGGAAACCGTGGCGGCCGCCGCCGTCCGCATCGCCGAGCATGCCCGAGAGCACGGCCTGCGCCGGGTTCATCTGGTGTTGCACGGCGGCGAACCGCTGCTGCTGGGGGTGACCGGGTTGGCGATGGTGCTGACCCGCCTGCGTGCCGCCATCGAGCCGGTCGCCGAACTGGACCTCCGGATGCAGTCCAACGGGGTGCTGCTCACTGCGCAACTGTGCGACCTGTTCGTGGAGCACGGCGTGCGGGTCGGCATCTCGCTGGACGGTGACGCCTCGGCGAACGACCGGCACCGACGCTTCGCCAACGGGGCCAGCAGCCACGCCCAGGTACGGCGGGCGTTGGCCCTGCTCCGTCGGCCGGAATATCGCCGCTGCTACGCGGGCATTCTCTGCACGATCGACGTGCGCAACGACCCCGTCGGGGTCTACCGGGCGCTGCTGGCCGAGGCGCCGCCCCGGATCGACTTCCTGCTTCCACACGCGACCTGGGCCGATCCGCCGCCGCGACCCGACGGTGTCACCTCGTACGCGGACTGGCTGCTACCCATCTACCGACAGTGGGTCCGCGGCGGCCGGCCGGTCGACATCCGACTGTTCGACTCGCTGCTGGCCACCGCCGCCGGCGGGCGGAGCGGCACCGAGGCCGTCGGGCTCGATCCGTCGGGTCTCGCGGTGATCGAGACCGACGGCGCCTGGGAACTGGCCGACTCGATGAAGACCGCGTTCGACGGTGCGGCCGGGACAGGTTTGGACGTCTTCGACCACTCGGCGAACGTCGTGACCGCACATCCGGAGTTTGCCCGCAGCCGGCGCGGCCTGGCCGTGCTCTGCCAGACCTGCCGGGACTGTTCCGTCGTCGGCCAGTGCGGCGGTGGGCTGCGGGCGCACCGTTACTCCGCTGCCGGCGGGTTCGACAATCCGTCGGTCTACTGCGCCGACCTGAAGAAGCTGATCGTCACGATGAACCGTGAGTCACCGGAGACCGGCGTGGCCGCCCATCCGACCGACCTTGCCGGGGACCGGCTTCTCGACGGCCTGCCCGCCGGCGACCTGCTGGACGATCTCGGTACCGGCCATGGCTCGGAGGCCAGCCTGCGGCGGCTCGCCGCCGCCCAGCTCGCCTACGTGCGGGGGCTGCTGGTCCAGATCGCCGACCGGGTCTCCGGCACGCCGCTCGCCGAAGCCTGGGAGCTGATCGTCCGGCTCGACGAGGAGGCGACCGACGCGGTCTCGGCCACCTTCGCCCACCCCTACCTGCGGCGGTGGGCCCGGCACTGCCTCGCCCCGGTCACGGGTGAGGCCCCTGACTGGGCGTACCTCGGCGCGCTGGCCGCGGCCGCGGCCGTCCGCGCGGGCGTCGACACGGACATTGAGGTGCCGGTGCGCTCCGGCCTGGTGCATCTACCGGGCCTCGGCGCGCAGGCCATCGACGAGCCGGGTGAACGGAGCGCACGCCTGTCGATCGCTGGCGGTGGATTCACCGCCCGCGCCGGGAAGTCGCTCGTCACGGTGCCACCCGCCGGGGCCACGCCCCCGGCGGGCTGGGCACCCGTACGTCAGGTCGAGCTGGACGGCTGGACGGTCCTGATCGACGACATCGACCCGTACCGGGACTGCTACCAGTGGCCGGTGACCGGCCGGCTCGACCCGGCGCAGCTGACGTCCTGGCGGAGGTCACTGGCTGCCGCCTGGGCCAGGATCGAGCGCACCGTGCCTGGTCAGATCGCGGGGCTGCGGGCCGGGCTGCGGACCGTCACGCCGCTGCGGGTGGATCCGAGCGGCCGGCTGCGCAGTGCCGCCTCCCGGGACGCCTTCGGCGCGCTCGGCACCGTGCCGGCCGCCCCCGACCCGCTGGCGGAGCTGCTGGTGCACGAATTCCAGCACGTCAAACTCGGCGCGGTGCTGGATGTGGGCCAGTTGTACGACCCGGCGTACCGGAAGCGACTCACCGTGCCGTGGCGCGACGATCCGCGACCGCTGGAGGGTGCCCTCCAGGGCACGTACGCACATCTGGCCATCGCCGACATCTGGGGGGCTCGGCCCGGTGCCCTGGCCCGGCAGCGGCACCGCCGATATCGCGGGTGGACGGTGCGCGCCATCGACGAACTGGCCGGCACCGGGGCGCTCACCGAGCACGGGCATCGCTTCGTCCGGCGGATGCGCCAGACCGTGGACTCGTGGTCCGATGACCCGCGTTGACCGAGCGGTCCTTTCCGGCCGCGCCGATCCCGCCGAGGTCGACCGGCTCGCCGCCGACCTGACCATACTCGGCGTACGGGCCGGGCAGGACCTGTTGGTGCACTGCTCGATGCGGCGGATGGCGCCGGTGGCGGGCGGCCCAGCAACGCTGCTGGCGGCGCTGCGTCGGGTGGCCGGGCCGGAGGCGACGGTCGTCGTCCCGGCACAGACGGCCGGCAACTCGCCGACGAGTCCGGCCTTCCGGGCCGCCACCGACGGGCTGGATGCGGCGGGCCGGGCCGCCTACGAGGCTCGGCTACCCGGGTTCGATCCGGCGACCACACCCGCCGAGGGAATGGGGATCTTCGCCGAGTACCTGCGGCAGCAGCCCCGCGCGGCCCGTAGTGGTCACCCACTCACGTCGTTCGCCGCCCTCGGCCGCCGCGCGGCCGAGTTCACCGCGGTCCACGACCTGGACTGCCACCTCGGGGAGCGCTCGCCACTTGGGCGTCTCTACCGCGCCGGCGCCGCGGTCCTGCTGCTCGGCGTGGGCTACACCAGCTGTACGGCCCTGCATCTGGCGGAGTACCGGCCGGAGGCACGACGGCCGGCGGGCCCACCGCCGGAGCGGGCCTACCGCTGCTACGTGCTGGTGGCCGGGCGTCGGGAGCGACGCGATTTCCGCGCGCCGTCGCTCGACATGAGTGATTTCTCCACGCTCGGCGCGGCGATCGATGCCGGTCTGCCGGTCGGTCGCGGCCTCGTGGGCAGCGCACCGACCCGGTTGCTCGATCTGCGCGATGCGGTCGACTTCGCGACAACCTGGATGGCCGGGCATCGCCGACCGTAAAGCGGTATAGACCCATCCGTGCCGGTGTGCTTACCTTGGGCGACGGCGCGGTGGCACCTGCGGTCGATGGCGGGGGAGCAACAGTTGGGTGATGACAGGGTGGTGGACGATCCGTTCGCTCCACTGTTCTTTGTCAGCTATGCCGTCATCAAACCGCCGCTGCGGGCGCCCGGCGGCCGGCGGGAGGCCAACACGAACGCGCTACGTCTCTTCACCGAGCTGTCCATTCACGTGAACGCCCTGGTGAGCCGCCCGGCCGGCGCGGATCCCGGCTTCATCAACCGGACCATGCGCGGTGGCGAGAAATGGACCCCGGAGCTACTGGAGGCCGTCGGCACATGCCAGGTCTTCGTCGCCCTGCTGACCCCGGCCTACCTGGACAGCGAGTGGTGCGCGATGGAGTGGGAGTTGTTCGCCCGCCGGACGATCACCCGCCGTGACGGTCGGCCCACCCGCGAGACCTGCATAGTGCCGGTGTGCTGGGCGCCGGAGGATTCGTGCGAGCCGCCCGACGGCCTCGAGTGGTTCTCCCCGGAAGGCACCCCGGACGAGAACGTGGTACCGAGATACCACCAGGAGGGCCTGTACGGGCTGCTCTCCATGAAGGACGACGCCAGCGACGTGGTGATCTGGAAATTGGCCCAGCGCATCGTCGAGTTGACCCGATCGCACTGGGTGGAGCCGCAGGTGCTGACCGCACCCAACCGGCCCCTCAGGAAGTTCTCCGGGAGGGACAGATGAGCGGGATCGGGGCGGCGGCACCGGTGGCGGTCGACCACGGCACCTACTTCTTCCTCAGCTACGCCCATTCCCCGCCCATGCTGGAGGATCCCCGTCTGGATCCCGACAAGTGGGTCAAGGTGTTCTTCGACGATCTGTCGGCGGCGATCCGCGGCCAGATCGCCGCTCCGGACGACCGGCAGGTCGGGTTCTTCGACGCGCAGCTGAGCTCCGGTGCGGACTGGGAAGAGACGCTGACCACGGCGCTCGGCAACACCCAGGTGTTCGTGCCGCTCTACTCGCCCGCCTATCTCAGCAACTCCTGGCCGCTCGGCGAGTTGGAGGCGTTCCGGCGTCGGCTGAAGGCGTCCTCGATAAGTGAGAAGTACCGACACATCGTGCCGGTGCTGTGGATCCCGCTGCCGTCCTGGGACCAGACGGCCGAGACCCGTGAGGCACTCGAACTCGCCGGCGATGTCACCGGGTACGCCGAGAACGGGCTGCGCGCGCTGTGCATGCTCGCCAGCTACCGCTCGGCGTACCGGGAGGTGCTGAGTCGTATCGCGACGGAGGTCACGCAGATCGCGCAGCGGCATCCGCTGCCGTCCTCCGTGGTGCCGAAGGTGGCCGAGGCGCGTCCCACCTCGCGGGCGGACGCCCAGTTCGTGGTGGTCGTCGCCGCACCGACCCGGGCCGAGGTGCCGGCGGAGCGGGCACCCGGGGTCTACGCAGAGCGCAGCGAGCAGTGGCGCCCGTTCGGGCAGGATCAGGCGTTGCCCGCCGCGAAGTACGTCGCGAGCACGGCGGAGCGGCTCGGGTTGGCCACCCACGTCACCAGCTTCGCCGATGCCGGTGACGTGATGGCCCGCTGCCCCTCGGTGCTACTCGTCGATCCGTGGATCGTCAGCGACAGCGCCGGCGAGCACGATCTGGCGCTCGTGCTGAAGCGGCTGCCTCGGTGGGTGATCCCGTTGGTGGTGCTCGCCAAGGACGATCCGTTGGCCGCGCCCGCAGGCAACCGGTTCGCCGACCGGGTCGCGCGGATGCTCGACCGGGCGAACCGGCCGCCGGCGAGGCGGGTCACCCAGCTGTCGGAGTTCGTCCAGATCATGCCGGAGTTGGTGACCGAGGCCCGCCGTCAGTTCCTCAAGAACGCACCCGTCGTGCCATCGGACCGGCCTCGGGTTCGGCGACCGCAACTCGGTCGGCCCGAAACGTCGGGCGGCAGCAACACTTTTCAGGTACAGAAGAGGACCGATGACTGACGAACGCAGCGGCCAGGTGGTCACGTTCTACTCGTTCAAGGGTGGTACGGGCCGGACCATGGCACTGGCAAACGTGGCGTGGATCCTGGCGGCGAACGGCAAGAAGGTGCTGGTTGCCGACTGGGATCTGGAGTCGCCCGGCTTGCATCGGTTCTACCATCCGTTCATCGACCTGAGTGTCCTGCCCGGCACCGGCGGGGTCATCGACATGATTCGCGATTTCGAGACTCAGGCCTCGGTCAAGGACGACGACGGGCTGCCGAAGAGCCGCCTGCTGCCGAACGGTTGGGAGGCGGAGTTCGCGCGGGTGCAGCGGTTCGCGTTCTCGCTGAACTACACCTTTCCCAACGGGGGAAGCCTCGACTTTCTCTCCGCCGGCCGGCACAACCGGGACTACGCCGCCGGGATCAGTGGCCTGGACTGGGACGTGTTCTACGACGGGCTGGGCGGCGCGGCGTTCATCGACGCGTTGCGCGCGGACATGCGTCGCAACTACGACTACACGCTTATCGACAGCCGGACCGGGCTGAGTGACGTGGCCAGCATCTGCACGATCCACCTGCCGGACGTGCTCGTCGACTGCTTCACGTTCAGCGACCAGGGGATCGATGGCGCGGCCCGGGTGGCCCGCGAGGTGACCGAACGGTACTTCAACCACCGGCGGATCCGGGTGCTGCCGGCGCCGATGCGGGTCGACCCGGCCGAACAGGACAAGGCCAACGCCGGCCGGGCGCTGGCCATGCACCGCTTCGCCGGACTGCCCGCCGGGATGAGCGAGGGCGACCGTCGCGACTACTGGGCCGAGGTCGAGGTGCCCTACGTGGCCTACTACGCGTACGAGGAGACGCTGGCGACGTTCGGTACCGACCGGGCGATGCTGTCGGCGTACGAGCGACTGACCGCGGCGATCACCGACGGTCAGGTCCGGTCCCTGCCGCGACTGGACGATGCCGTGCGCGGCCAACTGCGGTCGCAGTACGAGCGCAAGAGGTTCCTGCCGCAGGGGGAGATCCTGCTGCGCTACGCCCCGAAGGACGAGGTCTGGGCGGAGTGGGTCGAGCGGATTCTCGGCCTGGTCGGCATCCAGGTCATCGACGGGGGGTCGCCTGCGGTTCGCCGGGAGGTCACACCGACCCGGACACTTACCGTCGTCTCGACGGCGTACGCGGAGACCACGCCGGGCGCGCTGCCGCCGTCCGAGACCCCCGGCTCGGGCACCCCGCTGGCCGTGTACATCGACGACGTCAAGCCGCTGCCCGAGTTCACGCTTGAGACGTCGGTCTTCCTCAACGGTGTGACCAGGGCGAGTGACGCGGCGGCGAGCCTGCTGCGACTGGTCGGCCGCGTCGAGTTGGCCGGTGAGGACGTGATTGCGGCGACCGGGTCCCGCTATCCGGGTGCCGGTCCGGAGCTACAGCGCACGCCGGTGGCCAACGTTCAGTTCATCGGGCGCGACGAGGAGCTGCGCCGGTTGCGGCGGCTGCTCCAGGCCGGTGCCAGCCGGGGATACTCGCTGGTCGCGCTGCGTGGGATGGGCGGTGTGGGCAAGAGTCAGATCGCCCTGGAGTACGTCCATCGCTTCCGGACGGCGTACGACCTGGTGTTCTGGATCGAGGCCGATCCGAAGGCCCTGGTCGACTCGTCGTTGGTCGATCTCGGTGAACGGATGGGCCTGCCCGAGGCGGTGAACATCCCGGCCGCCATCCGTCAGGTGCACGACACGCTGATCCGCGGCGACCGCTATCCGCGGTGGCTACTGGTCTTCGACAACGTCGCGGACTACCGGGAGATCGAGGAATTCCTGCCGCAGGGCGGCCGGGGCCACATCATCATCACCGCTCGGGAGCGGACCTGGGAGGAGAGCGCGGAGACCATCGAGATCAGCCCGTTCAGCCGGGCCGAGAGCATCGAGCACCTCAAGCGGCAGGTGGCCAGCATCTCTGAGCCGGACGCGGACCGCGTCGCCGAGGCGCTCGGTGACCTGCCGATCGCCCTCGCCGTCGGTGGTGCCCTGCTGGCTGTCAGCGGGGGGTCGGTGGACGACTATCTGGTCGCGTTGGCCGAGCACGGCGCGGTCCTGGAGACCTGGGGACCATCGCTGGACCGGCTGAAGCAGGACTCGCCCGGCGCGTACCGCCTGTTGGAGATCTGCTCGGTGCTGTCGGTGAAGGTCTCTATCGAACTGCTCAACAGCAGAGGCATCGCAGACCTGCTGCGGCAGGCCGACCCGTCGGTGCCGACCCGCTCCGGCGCGGCGAGACTGATCCAGCGCATCAACCGGCTGGCGCTGCTGCGGCTCGACACCCGAGCGCAGCAGATCGAGATCCACCGCCTGCTGCGCGACGCCGTCCAGCGTCGGATGACCGAGGAGGAGCGGCAGAGCACCCGCCGGCAGGTGATCAGCGCCCTGGCCGCGGCCCGGCCGGACAGCGACGTGGACGTGGCGGACAGCTGGGAACGGTTCCGGATGCTCTGGCCCCACCTGGAGGAGTCGCAGGTCGCCATGCAGGCGGCGCTCGACTCCGACGATCCGGCCGTGCTGGAGTTGCTTGTCGAGCGGGTGCGTTACATCTGGCTGCGCGGTGTGCTCGGCCAGGCCCGCGAACTCGGCGAGCGGATCCTCAGGGCGTGGACCGACCGGCTCCAGGCGAGCACCGACCCCGACGAGCGTGCGATGCTGCGCCCGCCGCTGCTGCGGCTGCGCTTCAACTTCGGCAACATCCTGCGCTCGCAGGGCCATTTCGAACAGGCCCACGCGTTCGACGAGGAGACCCGCGCGGAGCAGCGGGAACTGCTCGGCGAGACGCACGCCGACGCGCTGATGACCGCGGGTGGGCTCGCCGCTGACCTGCGAGGTCTGGGTCGGTACGCCGAGGCCCTGACCGAGGACGAGCAGACCTACGGGATGTGGTCGCGGGACTTCGGTGAGAACTTCCCGCGTACCTTGACGGCCTTGAACAACCTGGCCGCCTCGATGCGGCTCAACGGCAAGGTTGCGGAGGCACAGCGGCTGGATCAGCAGGTTTACGACCAGCGCCGGGTGATGCTCGGCCGCAACAACCACTGGACCCTCGCGTCGGCCGTGAACCTGGCCCGAGACCTGCGGGAGTCCGGCGAGTACGACCGTTCCCTGGTGCAGTCGCAGGAGGCGTTGACCGACTATCAGAACCTGTCCGGCCCCAACGCCCTGGCGACGCTCGGTGCGCAGACGAACCTGGGAGTCGCGCTGCGCACGGTGGGTCGGCCGGCCGAGGCGGCCCAGTTGCTCGACGCCGCGTACGACACGTTGCGGGCGACGTACGGGGAGGACAGCCCGGACACGCTGGCTGCCCGGCTGAGCCGGGCGACCAACCGGCTGGCGCTCGACGACCCCACCGGGGCCGAGGAGGAACTGCGGGCGGTGCAGGCGCTCTACCGGGCGCTGCTGGGTCCGCGGCACCCGCACACGTTGATCTGCGAGAACAATCTGTCGGTGGCGGCCCGGGCGCTTGGCAACCGGGAGGCCGCTCGGATGTCGGCCCAGGTGGCCGCCAGCGGACTGGGTGAGATGCTGCACCCGGAGCACCCGTTCGTGCTCGCCGCCCAGATGAACCTGGCGATCTGCAAGGCGGACATCGGGGATCTCGCCGGAGCGTTCGAGTTGATGGACGACCTGCGCAAGGTGCTGCGCACCGTGCTCGGGCCGCAGCACCCGGACACCCTGCGGGCCGCGGCCAACCTGGCGTTGATTCGACATCTGCGGGAGCCGGACGCGGCACCGGAGGAACTGGACGCGGCAGTGGCTGAGTTGGTTAAGCGGCTCGGTGGCGGGCATCCGGACGTGCGCGCGCTGGGCCAGCGGAAGTTGCTCGACCGGGTGCTGGATCCGCACCCGTTCTGATCGGCGCGCGGCGACGTTGCCGTGAGTCGTCCGGGCGGTCGGGTCAGACCCGCCCGCCCGGACGGGCGTCGACGAGATCCACCTGGGGGGTGGCGAGCCAGGCGAGGATGTCCGGCAGGATCAGCATCGCGGCGAAATGGCCCACCCCGGGCTGCTCCTCGAACTCCGCGTGCGGGATCTGCGACTTGAGCCAGCGGGCGTGGGAGACCGGCGAGAAGGCGTCGTCGGCACCGTGCCAGAGGCGGACCGGAACGTTTATCGACGACGGGTCGAAGCCCCAGTCCTGGCTGAGCGCCAGCGCGTCGTCGATCCAACCGTCGGCGCCGAAACGGACCGCCTCGGCGAAGCTGGCGGCCAGTTGTCGGCGCATCGCGACGTCCTCGACCACGTTGCGATCGGCGGCGCTCAACTCGCCGTCGAGGAAGCTGACCACGCTCGCCGGATCCCGCCGGGTGCGGTCGGCCCGGATGGTCAGCGACTCGATCAGCCGGCGCTGGTCGGACATCGCTTCGCGGTACGCCTGGACATTGGAGGGGGCCATGCCGGCGTACCAGTCCAGACCCGGTGCGTCGGTGGGGGCCGGGGAGACCAGCACCGCCGCCCGGGTCAGCCGACCGGTGAACAGGTCACTGGCGGCGCAGGCGAGGGCGTGTGGCCCGCCGCCGGAGCGGCCGACGACGGCGAAGGCGTCCAGTTCGAGGTGGTCGGCGATCGCGTGGACGTCCCGTGCGGCATCGGCGACGCGACGGCCCGGATGGCGGGTCGACCTGCCGTAGCCAGGCCGGTCGTAGCAGATGAGCCGGATGCCGAGCAGGTGCAGGATCATGCTCCGGGGCTTCGGGCCGCTGCGGCTGCCGGGCATTCCGTGCATCAGGAAGATCGGGAAACCGTCCGCCTTGCCCGATGTCTCGACGGCGAGAGTTCGGTCGTCCACCGGGACGTCCCACTCGGTCGGCCGCTCCTGTGACACCCTGTGCCTTCCCTAGGAACCTCGGTGAAGGGTGGCGTCGGCGGGCACACCAGCACACCGTCTCGGCTGAGGCTCCCCCGTCGATCGCGATGGGGCTGATTACTGAAGAACTCAGGGTATCCCCCGCGAGGCGGGTACACCAGCAGAGCGCAGGATACCCGTCAGATGCCATACCACTGCGGCCGACCCGCCGGTGAACAGTGGCTCTTTCGTGGATTACCGGCGACCGCCGCGACGCCTCGCCAGCAACCGGTGGTGCTCCCGTTTCAACGCGTCGAACGACCTGCGAACGTAATCGACGTACGCGGCACCGGGATGCGTGATCAGGGCCGGTCGTCGGTCGCCCGGTTGGGCCAGCGCGACCTCGTACGCGGCGACGTGGGCGCAGAAGGCCCGCAAGGGTTCCGGCATACCGTCCTCGATCACCAGGTCGGCGCGGCCGAGGATGAGGTCGCGCATCCGGATGTTTGCCGGCATCAGCGCCTGCTGGACCCACCGCATCCACTGGTCCTGCTGGTCCTCGGTCAACGCCGCGTCGGACCTGCGGTGCTGCCGGCCGGGCAGGTTGTCGTCCCGAAGGGCCTGCCAGAGTCGTTCGTTGACGTCGACAAGGGCGTGCAGCGGACCGTAGAGATCACGCAACTGGCTCGCCACCCGGTCGAGGCGGGCGCGCCGACGCTCGGCGCGAACCTGGGCGTACTGGTTGAGCACGAAGACCAGTACCGCGACCACGATGCTGGCGCTGGCTGTGATCACGGCCGCCGTCACGTCACGCTCCCACCCTGGCCCGCGTCCGCCGAGGACTGCCGTCACCACGCAGCATATTGCAGTCGTGCATGGTCGACCCGTCCCGGCGTCCGCGCGGCCCGGCGGATCCGGGCCGCGCGGCGGGGTCAGCCCTTCAGGCCGGTGTGGGCCAGACCTTCGATGAACTGCCGCTGCGCGATCACGAAGATCACCAGGATGGGGATGGCGGTCATCGACGCCGCCGACAGCTGTACGTCCCACATCGGCCCGCCGTAGGCGTCGACGAACTGGGTGAGCGCCTGCGGGAGGGTGAACTTCTCCGGCGTGGAGAGGAAGACGATCGGCTCCAGGTACAGGTTCCAACTGTGCAGGAAGGTGAAGATCGCCACCGCGCCGAGCGCCGGGCGGGCCAGCGGCAATGCGATGCGCCAGAAGGTGGCGAAGCGGCCCAGCCCGTCCACCCGTGCCGCCTCCTCCAACTCGGCGGGGAGGGTGATGAAGAACTGCCGCATGATGAAGGTGGCCAGCACGCTCGGCGCGCCGAGGATCGGCACCAGGATCAGCGGCCAGTGGGTGTCCACCATGCCCCACGAGTTGAACATGCGGAACAGCGGGACGATCGTCACCTCGCTGGGGATGAGCAGCCCGACCAGCACCACCACGAACAGCACCTGCTGGCCCCGGAAGCGGATCCGGGCGAAGGCGTACCCGGCCAGCGAGGAGACCGCCAGGGTGCCGACGGTGACCACGGCCGCGATGTACCCGCTGTTGAGGTACTGCTGCGCGAACGGTTGCAGCTCGAAGACCCGACGGTACGCGGAGAGGCTGGCCTCGGTCGGGATCAGCGACGGTGGGAAGGCGAAGATGTCGCCTACCGGCTTCACCGACGAGGTGACCATCCACCAGGTGGGGAAGACGAATGGCAGGGCCAGCAGGCAGAGCACGCCGTAGAGCGCGACCCTGGCCCGTACGGAGAGCCTACTGTTCATGGAAGACCCACTTCCTGCGCATCCGCCACTGCACGACGGTGAGCACCAGCACGATCAGGAAGAGCAGCACCGACAGTGTGGCCCCGTAACCGAACTGGTGGAACTGGAAGGCCCGCTGGTAGAGGTAGTAGACGAGCACCGTGGTCGAGGTGCCCGGCCCGCCTTGGGTGAGCACGGCGATCTGGGCGAAGACCTGCAACGACCCGACCACCGTGATGATCGAGGTGAGCAGGATGGTCGGGCTGATCAGCGGCACGGTGATCCGCCGGAATCGGGTCCAGGCGTTGGCGCCCTCGACCCGGGCCGCCTCGTACAGCTCCGCCGGCACGCCCTGCAGCGCGGCCAGGAACAGGACCATGTTCAGGCCGACGTTCTTGACCACCTGCACCACGATCACCGACAGCAGTGCCGTCCAGTCGCCACGCAGCCAGTTCGGCCCGTCCATGCCGACGGTGCCCAGGGCCCCGTTGACGCCACCGTTGTCCTGAAGCAGGAATCCCCACACGATCGTCCAGGCCACAAGCGAGACGACCACCGGGGAGAAGAACAACGTGCGGAACACGACGGTGCCGCGTAGCCGCTGGTTGAGCAGCACCGCGAGCAGCAGGGCCAGGCTCAGGTTGAACACCACCAGGCCGATCGAGAACAGCGCGGTGACCCGCAGCACCGACGGCAGGTTCGGATCGTCGGCCATCGCCTGGTAGTTGCCCGCGCCGACGAACTCGAAGGTGCCGGCGAGCACGTTCCACTCGTGCAGGCTGTACCAGAAGA
The DNA here is from genome assembly GCF_042898635.1 of Micromonospora sp. NPDC000442. Lineage (NCBI taxonomy): Bacteria > Bacillati > Actinomycetota > Actinomycetes > Micromonosporales > Micromonosporaceae > Micromonospora > Micromonospora sp. NPDC000442. The sequence goes on from NZ_JBIAYZ010000011.1 coordinate 28,615, forward strand.
CCAGCCCGAGTGGGATCAGTACGAACAGCACCGAGCCGGCGAGTTGCGGTGCGACGAAGAGCAGCCCGGCGAGCTGGTCGCGGCGGCGGGTCGTCCACCAGCCGCGCCGCCGGTGCGGGGCGGCACCGCCGGGGGCGGACCGGCCACTGGCCCGCCCCACGGTGTCCCTGGTCAGGACCGACATGGCACTGGTCCTACTTCGCCAGCAGCGGGTTGATCGCGGTGCAGACGCCGTCGAGTACGCCCCGCACGTCCGCGTCCGGCCGCCACAGCGGGTCCAGCGCGGCCCGGACCGCCTGGTTCAGCGCGGCCTGGCCGGTGTGGCTGGGCTTGACCACGCCCTCGGCGATCCCGTCGATCACCACCTGTTGCAACTGCTCCGGGCTCAGCAGCGGGTTGGTCTTCGCGAGGGTGTCGGCGGTGAGCAGCGAGGCCCGCGGCGGCGGGAAGAACTGCGCCAGCTTCGCCGAGTTGGCGGGGTTGGTCAGGTAGGCCAGGAAATCGGCGGCGGCCTCGGCGTTGCGGCCCTGCTTGAGCACACCCATGCCGCCCTGGCCGATCACCGCGTACTCACCCTTCGGCCCGGCGGGCAGCGGCACCAGGTCCCAGCCGAACTTCTGCCCCTCAAGCAGGGAGGCGCGGGAGATCTGGGTGATGGTCATGCCGGCGTCGCCGGCGAAGAAGTCGGCGGTGGTACCCGGACCGGGCAGCGCCTTGTCGACGAAGATCCCCCGGTGCAGGGCGGTCATCGCCTCGACCATCTCGGCCGAGTTGAAGCCGCAGGTGCGGCCGTCCTCGCTCCACGCCTGCGCGCCCCAACCGGTCCACACGGTGGACAGGAAGTCCCAACCCTTGTAGTCGAAGTCGCGGACCACCAGACCCGCCTTGCCGGTCTCCGCCTGCACCGCCTTCGCGGTGGTCAGCGCGTTCTGCCAGGTCCACTGGCGGGCGGCGATCAGCTCGGCCGGGCTCTGCGCGCCGGACGCCTTCACCAGGTCGGTGTTGACGAACACCCCGAACGGCGAGGTGGAGAAGGGGTACGCGTACAGCTTGCCGTCGGCCTGCCACAGCTTCGTCGCGGCCGGGGCGAGTTCGTCGAAGCCGTACCCCTCGGTGCCCTTGAGGGTGTCGTCCAGCGGCACCAGCGCGCCGGAGGTGACGAAGTCGGGCGCGGAGTTCTCCAGCACCCAGGCCAGGTCGGGCGGGTTGCCGCCGGCGATCTGGGTGGTCAGGGTGGTGGTGTAGCTCTCGAACGGGATCGGGTCGAAGGTGATCCCGGCGACGTCCGGATTCGCCGCGGTGTACTCGGCGGCGATCTCGTTGAACAGCTTCAGGTGGGCCTCGTTCGCCGACCAGGTGGTCATCCGCAGCGTGACCGGGCCGTCGGATTCGGCGGAGTCGCCGCCGCAGGCGGTCAGGCCGAGCATCGCGGTGAGCGCGACGACGGCCGTCAACCGGTTCCTCATCAGGTCATGTCCTTCCTCAGTAGCCGGCGATGTCGGGCCAGCGCAGCTCGACACCGGATTCGGCGAGGCGGTTCTGGAAGTCGGCCAGCAGGCCGGGGGTGTAGCGCACCGCGCGGGGGGTGACCCGCCGGGCCAGGCAGAAGTCCGCGAGCAGGCCGGCGACCTCGCCGACGTTCCACTCCACGGGGTGCAGGCGGTAGGAACCGTTGGTGATGTGTGTGGTGCCGATGTTCTTGCCGGCGGGCAGCAGGTTCTCCACCCGCCGGGGGATCAGGGCACCGAGCGGGATCTCGAAGGGGCAGGAGGCCACGTCGATGTAGTTGTCGCCGCCGGTGGAGGGGTGCAGGTCGATGCGGTACATGCCGACCCCGACCGAGTCGGCGTAGCTGACCGCGCCCTTGTCGCCCCGGATCTCCAGCGAGAGGTCCTGCTCGACGACGGTGTACTCGGCGCGGATGCGGCGCGACTCGCGGATGTAGGGGGCCTGGGCCAGGCCGCTGTGGGCGACATCGCCACCGGTGGCGGCGGTGCCGTTGCCGGTGACGTCGCCGCGCAGCCGCAGCCCGGGAAAGCCGGTCCCACCGTCGGAGCGCGGCGCCTCGGTCTGCAACCAGTAGAGCACCGACAGGGACAGCTCCCGGGCCGCCGCGATCCGCGCGTCCGGATCGGGCACGTCGATCACCGGCTGCTCGAAGTAGTCGAGCATCGGCCAGTTGACCAGGCAGATGTCGCTGTCGTAGGAGCCGGGGGCGAAGTTGCGTCGGGCGGCGATCCGGCGGAACGTCCACAGGTTCCCGTCGCCGGGATTGACCCGCTGGTCGGCCTGGACCAGCCAGGGGTCGTCGTCCGGGTTGGGGGTGAAGCTGCGTTCGGAGATCGCCAGGGTGCGCGGGTTGGGGGAGCGGAACGACAGCATCCGGTCGCCCCAGAACGGTGGCCGGTACGCCCGCCAGAAGTCGTACGCCGCCGGCCTGTCGATGGTGTGGTCCCCGTCGACGTGGTCGACCGCGAAGCACACCGACACCGCCTGCATGTTCGCCGGCTGCGCCTGCTCCGGCGCGCTCGGCTCGCCGGTGTCGGCCCGGGACTCGAAGCCGGTGACGTACTCGGTGCCGGTCAGCGGCAGCAGCTCACCGGTCTCGGTGGCGTCCAGCACGTATGGCGCGGTCAGGTGCACCCGCTCACCGGTGTGTCGGTGCGCCACGGTCACACCGGTGACCCGGTCGCCGTCGGTGTCGGCGGCCACCGGCCGGTACGGCTGGAGCACCCGCAGTCGCCCGGATCCCCGGTACGACCCCAGCATGGCCTCCAGTACCGCCACCGCGACCCGGGGTTCGTGGCAGAGCCGACTGACGTGCCCGGCCCCCGGGTTCAGCGCGGTGGTGCGCCGGGCCCGGTCGGTAAGCGGATACCACCGTCGGTAGTGCTCGCGGATGCCGTCACGCAGCGCCCGATAGCTGGCGGTGACGCCGAAGTGCTCCACCCAGGAGTGTTCGTCCGGCGGTACGGCCTGGCTGGTGAGCTGCCCGCCGAGCCAGTCGTACTCCTCGGTCAGCAGCACGCTGCGACCGGCGCGCAGCGCGGCCAGGGCGGCGGCCACGCCACCGAGCCCACCGCCGACGATCAGTACTTCGGCCTGCATCTCGGGCACGGTCGGTCCTCCCAGGGGTTGGTCGAGGGTCGCCGGCCGAAGGCGTGGCGACCGGGGGCGAGCTGGTCAGTGTCGGGGCGGCAGGAGGGTGACGCCGTCGACCGGTTGACACGGCAGCAGCCGCTGGGTCGCGGTGCCGGGCACCCCGGCGAGCAGCCCGGTGAGCACCTCCACGGCCTGCCAGCCCATCTCGCGGCGGGGGATCCGGAAGCCGGTGAACTCCAGGTCGCTGGTCGTCGGTCGGGTCGGGTCGCCCAGGGCCAGGATGGACAGGTCGGCGGGCACGGTCAGACCGCGCTCGGCGGCGACGGTGGCCAGGGCGACACCGTCGGCGTACTCCTCCACCATCACGGCGGTGACTCCGGCGGCGAGCAGCGCGTCGAGCAGGTCGGTGGGGGAGCGGTCGGTGGGTTCGTGCCGGGTCGGCAGCCCGGCCGCGTCGAGGGCGGTCCGGTAGCCGGCGAACCGGTCGGTGTGTGATTCCGGGCCGCCCCCTTGGCCGAGGTACGCCAGCCTGGTGTGACCGGCGTCGAGGGCGCGTCGGACCATGTCGGCGGTGGCGGTGGCGTAGTCCGCGCCGACGTACGGCACCGGTCCGCCCGCGTCGTCGCGTCGGCCGACGGAGACGAACGGATGCCCCTCGGCGACCAGCCGGCCCAGCTCGTCGCGGTCGAGCGAGCGGCCGAGCAGGACGCAGCCGTCGGCCAGCCGCAGCCGGTTGTCGTCGTGGAAGATGCGTCGCCGGCCGTCGGTGACCGGGGCGCTGGTGAGCAGCAGCAGGTCGCAGCCGAGGCGCTCGGCGGACTCCTCGATGCCGACCAGGAACGGGTGGTAGAAGTCGCCGGTGCCGGCCGGGAAGACCGGCTCGTAGGTGAAGACGCCGAGGATCCGGTTGTGCCGGGCGGCGAGCCGCCGGGCGACCGGGTCGGCGACGTACCCGGTGGACCGGATGGCGCTCAGCACCCGTTCCCGGGTTTCCGGGGCGATCCGGACGCTGCCGTCGTCGCGGCCGTTGAGCACCAGCGAGACCGTCGCCTGGCTGACGCCTGTCATCCGGGCGATGTCCTGCTGGGTCACCCGCCTGCGCGATCCGGTCACGTTCCGTGTCCAATCGTTTCTTCGCTAATACGCATTAGCTACGTTGGTGTGAAATCCTGCGACCCACTGCCGCCTGCCGTCAACCCCCGAAGACGGAAAAGTTCTCCGGATTATCGGCGTGATAATTCGTATTAGCGCCTTGACCCGGGCTCGCCGTCGACCGCAGACTCATCGATCACAAGGTTCGCTCCCTCATGGAGCCCGATCTCACGCACGGTCACCGGCATTCGTTGCGGCGACCGTCTGGCCACGCCTGCCCTCACCGTCCCGTCGCGGCCCAGCCGGCAGCGCGGTCCCACCACCATCCCCAGCTCCGCCATCGACGAGCGTCCCCCTCCCGATCGGAGACCCTCATGAACGACCGACCCCTACCGGAACCCGCCTCGGTGAGCCGTCGTGGCCTGCTGCGCGGCGCGGCCCTGCTCGGTACCGCCACGGCCGCCGGTACCGCCCTCGGCGGCACTCTCGCCGCCGCTCCCGCCCTCGCCGGGCCGGCCGGCTTCCCCAGCTACCGCTACGTCCGCGACGCGTTCGCCACACCGCTGCGCTACGACCCCACCGGCGAGACGATCTTCCCGTGCGTACGCGGGGTCTACGACAAGATCTCCGGGGCCCGGGGGCGGTACTACCTCTACTACGCCCCGCACGACGCCCCGGGCGGCATCTGCCTGGCCTACGCCGACCGGCTCGAAGGCCCCTACACCGAGCACCCCGCCAACCCGATCGTCGACCGGGTGCTGCCCACCACCACGGTCAGCCACGTCTCCTCGCCGCACGTGGTGTGGAACGCTTCCACCAGGGAGTTCTTTCTCTACTTCCACGGGGAGAACTTCACCACCCGGGTGGCCCGCTCCCGCGACGGCATCACCTTCACCAACGAGACGCCGATCCTGAGCACCGGGCTGGTGCCGAACACCACCGAGACCTCGTACGCCCGGGTCTTCGCACACTCCGTCGCCGGGAAGAACAACAAGTACGTCATGCTCTTCATGGGGGCGCACACCGTCGGCCCCGGCACCCGGAAGATCTTCTGGGGTTGGTCACCGAACGGCTGGGACCAGTGGCAGTTCGCCCCGAATCCGCTGATCTCGCCGGCCGGTGACGGGTTGACCGACATCTCCAGCCCGCACCTGCTCAAGCGCAACGGCACCAGCTACGTCGCCTACCACGGCAACGACGGCCGCATCCGGCTCACCGAGGTCGGCAACAACTTCGACCGGGAGGTGCATCTCGGGGTCTTCCACGCCCCGATCGCCTCGGACAACGGTCGGGTCGCCGCGCCGGCCTTCGGCACCGACGGTGGCGTCTCGTACATGGTCTATGAGGCGGGCCCCCGGCTCGACGCCCGCATCTGCATCGCCCGCGCTGTCTGACCGGAGCGGGAAGACCGCCCCGCACCGGCAACTCCGGCCCGCCGCCGGCTGGTCAGTGGCACCGGACGAGGACTTACCCGACGACCGCCACGGCGGCGACGAGCATGCGGACATGAAGGTGGCGGCCACCCGCCCTGAGCGAGCGGTGGCCGCCACCGGAGCTGTCGCACCGTTCGGGCCCGTCGGCTGGGTCAGCCGACAGGCCCGGGCGGGTGTCACAGGTTGGCGCAGTACCCGATGCTGAAGGTGCTGGCGCCGGCGGCCAGGGTCCGGTTCCAGTCGACTCCCCGGATCCGGTAGCTACCGTCGGCCAGCCGCTCCCACTTGAAGTTCCAGGCGGTGTAGATGTCACCCTCCAGATCGAGCACGGCGGTCCACTCGACGGACTTGTCGCCGTTGTTGGTGGCGGTGATGGTGGCGCAGTAGCCACCGCCGCTGTCGGAGTTCCAGCGGGCGATCCGCTCCGTCGTGATCTCCACGTTGGAGCCGGCGACCAGCCGGCCCACACCCCAACGGGCGGTGGTCTGGTAACCCTCGCCGTTCTGCTCGGCCCAGTTGCGGATCGACGTGCGTGCGCCCTCGGCGGCGTCGTTGACCTGGAAGTCCAGGCCGTGGAACGTGCCGAGGCCACCGTATTCGAGCAGGCTGATCGCCGCCTCGACGGTGTAACCGGCGTCGGTACGCACGGCCGCGCTCTCCAGCCGTCCGGCCTGGAACGCCTCGTCGCCGGTGCCGAACGACACGACGTTGTCGGCGTTGATCCGGATCTGGCTGTCGTCGTAGCGGAACGGACCGTTCTTGGCGTTGCCGGCGTCGACGTAGATCTCGACCGAGTCCTGGGTCCACGGGTCGGAGCCGGAGACGTCCACCACCGGGTCGGTGACCTCGGCCAGCACGTACAGTGTCTGGCCCCGCCAGAGGGTACGGACCTCGGCGCTCGCGCCGTCGGTGCCGGAGACCTGCTTGGCGGTGGTGACCGAGGTGGCCTGGGCCCAGCCGGCGTCCACGGTGCCGTCGATGACCGGTGCGGCGGCCGTTTCGCGTACCTCCAGGTACGACAACTCCTCCACCAGGCTCAGGGTGCCCACGGCACCCGGGGTGTTCCAGCCGGAGGTGGTGCCGTTGTCGGTCACCCGCACGTCGAAGGTGCGGGTCTCGCCCTCGGCGGCGTCGGCCAGCGGCAGGTGGGCGACCAGGTGGTAGCCGTCGTCCCGCTCGGCCGCCACGGCCGGCACGTCGCCGCCGCCGTCGCGGGAGACCTGGTAGGTCTCGTCGCCCAGGGTGAAGGTGACCTGGTCGTCGTCGGAGACCGAGGCGTCGTCGACCGTCACGTACGCGGTCAGGTGGTCCGGCGCCCAGCGCAACTGGAACCGGGCCGAGTCCTCGATCGGGTGCAGTGGCAGTTTGCGCCACGTCAGGTCCTTCGGCGCGGCGGGCGTGAGGGCCACGTCACCGGCGAAGACGTTGGCGGTACGCAGGCGCGCCGGCAGGTCGCCGTCCACCGTTCCGTAGTAGGCCGGCTTGGCCCGTAGGTTGTCGTCGAACAGCAGCGGCGCGTTGGCCGACCGCCACGAACGGCCGTCGGTGAGGCCCCATACCGTGACCGCGAACAGGTCGTCGGTGTGCTCCCGGAAGATCCGGAAGGCGTCCCGGTAGAAGTAGCCCTGCTCGATCAGCCGCGCCTGGGTCACCGGAGTGCCGGTGGTGACGTCGAGTTCGGTGACGGCCTGGGTCAGCGGCAGGTCGGCGAAGGCATCCAACGTGGCCGCCAGGCTGCTGACCGGCGTGGCCAGCGAGACGTGGAACTGGTGACCCACACCGTCGATCGGCACGTCGCGCTCGACCAGCCGCTGCACAAGCGCCCGGTAGCGGGCCTGCTTGCCACTCTGCTCGGTGTTGTAGTCGTTGATGAACAGGGTGACCGGGTCGCTGCCGGGTACGGCGTGGACGTCGTTGAACGCCTCGTGCGCGTACTCGAACGACAGGTCGATGAAGCTCTCGCCGAGGATCCGGTACCACTCACTGCGGCGCAGGCCGTCGGCGTACTCGCCGCTGTCGCTGATGACCTCGTTGACCACGTCCCAGGCGTACAGCGGGTTGGTGGGGGAGCCGAACAGGCCGTAGCGCTCGGACAGTGATTCGGCGACGTCGAAGATGTGGGTGCGTAGCCGGTCCCGCAGCAACTGCTGGTGTTCCGTCGACGTGGTCAGCGGCTGGCCGTCCGCGTCCTGGAAGAACCAGGCCGGGGTCTGGCTGTGCCAGACCAGTACGTGACCGTAGACGCGCAGGTCGTTGTCGCGGGCGAAGTCCATCACCGTGAGCGCCTGCTCGTGGGGTCGGAAGGTGCGCTCGTCGTCGTACCAGGCCTCGGGCTTCATGTGGTTCTCGTGCGTGACCTGGTTGAAGTGCCGGTTCAGCAACTCGGCGGCGCCGCCGACGGTCTCCCGGGCGTCGATCGCCACGCCGACCGGGAAGTCGGTGGTCTCATGGATGGCGGTGAGATCCTCGATGACCGGCGGCTCGGGCACCCGGACGACGACGTCGTCGACCAGGAAGTCGCTGGTGTTGCCCGCCACGTCCGCGCCCTCCCAGCGGGTCTCGAAGTAGAGCAACGCCTCGTCCGCGGCGGGCATGGTGAACCGGGCGGTCACCTCGGTCCAACCCGTGTTGGTGATGGACTCGAACTGGGCGAGTGTGCTGAACGACTGGCTGTCGCCGGAGGTGCTGGCCAGGCTGAGCCAGATCTGGTCGGTCGGCTGGCCCTCGGCGAACCGCAGCCAGGCGCTGAACTCGTAGGTGACGCCCGCCTCGAACAGGCCGGCCACGTCACGCCCGAGTCCGGCACCCTGGTTGACCCGGTCGGTGACCAGCGCCGCCGCCGTCCCGCCGTGCGCGACGTCGCTGATCTCGACCGTCGGGGCGCCGGGACCGCTGTCGCGCGGACCCCAGCCGTCCAGCCCGTCCTCGAAGTCGGTGTCGATGACGACGGTGCCGGGCTCGGGTCCGCCCGGTTCGCCGTCCGGTCCGGTGATCAGCACGTCGTCCAGGAGGAACGGGGTGCTCTCCGCCGCCTCGACGTAGAGCGTGGCGGCGCTGAGCCCGTCGGGCAGCGTGTAGGTGCCGCCGATCTGCGCCCAGCCGTCGGCGGTGGTGGGGACGTCGCCGCCGATCCAGGTGTAGGTGTTGTCGCCGCCGTCGGCCGGGGTCGCCTCGACGGTGAAGTGCACCCCGGCGGTGCCCTCGGTGCCGGCCGGCAGCTTCACCCAGGCGGTGACCGAGTACTGCGTACCGGGCCGGAACAGCGCCGTCGCGCTCGTCGCCGGGCCCTGCCAGTTCGCCGTGCGGCCGGTGACCGACAGGCTGCTGTCGCTCTCGTGTCCCTCGTCGGTGATGGCGAGGGTGATGTCGCCGCGCGGTCCCCACGGGGCGTACGAGCCGGACTCGAAGTCGTTTGTGAGAATGACCTCGGCGGCGGCCGCCGGTGCGGGTGCCACGGCGACCGCCGCGACGAGCGCTGCCGAGCAGAGCAGAGCGATGGTTCGGGATCGGCGTCGTGATCGATGGGAGAGGTTCCAGAGGCGCATCGAAATCCCTCTATGTAGTATCGGTGCTGGCGGGTGTGTCTGACGTGGCCCTTCGGACGGATTTAAGCGCGTGCATGCTATGTCGAGACCCTCCCCGTGACCAGAACTTCCGGAAGTTTCCGGTAACGACGCAACGCCGACGGCTGCCGATCGGCGGCGGCCGGCTGCGGTGTTCTTCCTACCGGAGGGGTTGCCCGGCCCGTCGGTGCGTCACCGTGGCGCGGGCAGACGCGCCGACCCGGTACCGGAAGACGTGCCGGTAGGTCTGCGGGTTCATCCCGCTGATCCGACCGAAGTGCTGGCGCAGATTTGCGCCGCTGCCGAAGCCGGTACGGTGGGCGATCCGTTCGACCGGATCGTCGGTGGTCTCCAGCAACTCCTGCGCCAACCGGACCCGCTGCTCCAACAGCCACTGCAACGGCGTGGTGCCGAGGGAGTCGCGGAACCGTCGGGCCAGGGTGCGCGGGCTCAGGTTGGCCGCGCGGGCCAGGTCGTTCACCGACAGCGGCCGGTCGAGGCGTTGCCGAGCCCACTCCAGCACCGGGCTCAGGTCGGCCGGGGAAACTCCCCGCACCGGCGGCGCCGGATACTGAGTGTGGTCGGCGCCCCGCTGCGGAGCCACCACCATCCGCCGGGCCACCTCGTTGGCAACCGCGGCACCATGGTCCAGCCGCACCAGCTGCAGGCACAGATCGATGGCGGCGGCCGTGCCGGCCGAGGTGAAGATGTTGTCCTCCGCCACGTACAGCACCCGGGGGTCGAGGTTGACCAGCGGGAACCGGCCGGCGAAGTCCTGCGCGTTCATCCAATGGGTGGTGGCGCGGCGACAGTCGAGCAGGCCGGCGGCGGCGATCGGGTACGCGCCGGTGCAGATGCCGACGATGCGCCTGCCGCGTGCGTACGCCGTGCGCAGCGCTTCGACCAGCTCTGCCGGGGGATTGACCTGGGCCGGCCGGGCGCAACCGGGCACCAGCACGGTGTCGGCCTCGACCAGATCGTCCAAGTCGTACGCGGGGTCGAGCCACGAGCCACCCGTGGTACGCAGCGGGCCCGGCTCGGCCGCGCACAGTCGCATCTCGTACCACGGGTCGACGATGTCCCGTCGGTCGGTGCCGAACACCTCCTGCGGGACCGCCAGCTCGAAGATCGGCAGGTTGTCGGTCACCGCCACCGCGACGACGTGCGGACGCATGGCAGGAATCTAACGCAGCACGGCGCCAATCCTGCTGTCCCGGTCGGCTGGCCGGGACGACGGTGATCACATGACGCAGACCCGTGCCACGCCGGTGACCGGCGGTCGGCTGACCGCCACCCAGGGCGCCGCGCTATACGTCGGTGCCGTACTGGGTACCGGAGTGATCGCGCTTCCCGCCCTGGCGGCGGAGGTCGCCGGCCCCGCCTCGCTGCTCGCCTGGCTGTTGCTCGTGATCGTCTCCGCTCCTCTGGCGGCCACGTTCGCCGCGCTCGGTTCCCGCCACCCGGACGCCGGTGGCGTCTCGACGTACGCCCGGATGGCCTTCGGACCGCGGGCGGCGGCCGTCGCCGGGTGGTGTTTCTACTTCGCGGTGCCGCCGGGCGCATCCGCGGCGGCGCTGTTCGGCGCCGCCTACGTCGAGGCAGCGATCGGCGGCGGTACGCTCACCGTCGCGGTCACCGCCGTGCTGCTGATGGTCGCGGTCACCGTCACCAACCACTCCGGTGTCCAACTCGCCGGGCGGGTGCAGCTCGCGCTCGCCGGGGTGCTTGTCGCGTTCCTGCTGCTGGCGGTGCTGTTGTCGCTGCCGCACGCGGACGCCGCGAACTTCACGACCTTCGCTCCGTACGGCCTGCCGGCCGTCGGCCCCGCGGCGGCGCTGCTGATGTGGAGCTTCGTCGGGTGGGAGGCGATCACCCACTTGACGGGCGAGTTCCGCCGTCCCGAGCGGGACCTTCCCCGGGCCACCGCCGCCGCGGTCGTCGTGGTCGGTGCGTTGTATCTGGCGGTGGCCTTCGCGACCGTGGCCGTGCTGGGTTCGGCGGCGGCGGGGTCGGCGGCACCGCTGGGCGATCTGTTCGCGGTCGCGCTCGGCGGCGACGCCCGCTGGTTGGTCGCCGGGGCGGCGTTGCTGCTCACCTTCGGTGCGATGAACGCCTACTACGCCGGAGCGGCGAAGCTCGGTGCGGCGCTCGGCCGGGACGGTGCGCTGCCCGACTGGCTCGCCCGGGGCAGCGTGGCCGGCGAGGTGCCCCGCCGCAGTCTGGCCGTCACCGCCACCCTGGCGTTCCTCGCGCTGGGCGCGGTGTTGTTCACCGGGCTCGGCACCCACCCGCTGGTGCTGCTCGCGACCGGTTCCTTCATCACCGTCTACGTGATCGGTGTCGCAGCGGCGCTGCGGCTGCTACCCCGCCGCAGCGCCGCCTTCTACGCCGCCGCCGCGACCATCGGTGTGGTGCTGTTCCTCCTGGTCATGACCGGCGTCTGGCTGCTCTGGCCGGTGGCGGTGACCGGCGCGGCGCTGCTCTACCTCCGGGTACGCGACCGAATCCGGTCCTGATCGGCGACACCCGCCGGGGTTCGGGGCTCGGCGGGTTCGACGCCGAGCGGGCCGGCACTTGTTAGGCTTGCCCCTGCGGACCAACCGCCACGTACGGAGCGAGGAGCGCGGCATGCTTTCGGGGGACGACGACATCTCAGGGTGAGCAGCCCTGCCGCCGTGACGGCGGCCTGTCGTGTCGTGGCCCTGTCTGCCTGACCGGGGCGCTGTGTCCCCGGCTTCCCATCCGAGGTCTTCTTCGATGTCCGACGTGTGCGTCGTCTGCACGAATCTGTCCTTTTCCTGGCCCGACGACACCCCGGTGTTCCGGGACCTGTCCTGCACCGTGCCGCCGGGTCGTACCGGCCTGGTTGCGCCGAACGGCGCCGGCAAGTCGACGCTGCTGCGGCTGATCGCCGGTGATCTCGTACCCACCGGCGGTGGCGTGACGGTCGAGGGGGTGCTCGGCTACCTGCCGCAGAACCTTCCGCTGACCGGTGACCTGACCGTGGCGGAAGTGCTGGGTGTCGCCCCGGCCCTGACCGCGTTGCGGGCGATCGAGGCCGGCGACGCCAGCGAGGAGAACTTCGCCGCGGTCGGTGACGACTGGGACGTCGAGGAGCGCAGTCGCGCCGAACTCGACCGGCTGGGTGTGGGCGAGGTGGCGTTGGATCGTCGCCTGCACACCCTCAGTGGCGGGCAGGTGGTCTCCCTCGGCCTGGCCGCGCAGCTGCTCCGGCGTCCCGACGTGCTGCTGCTGGACGAACCGACAAACAACCTCGACATCGACGCCCGGCACCGGCTGTACACGGTGCTGGAAAGCTGGTCCGGCTGCCTGCTGCTGGTCAGCCACGACCGGATGCTGCTGGACCGGATGGACCGCATCGCCGAGCTCGACGGCGGGCAGCTGCGCATGTTCGGCGGGAACTTCACCGCCTACGAGGAGGCGTCACGGGCTGCCCGGGAGCTGGCGGAGCGCCAGGTCCGCAGCGCCGAGTTGGAGGTCAAGCGGGAGAAGCGGGAGATGCAGCAGGCCCGCGAACGCGCCGAGCGGCGGGCCGGCAACGCTGCCCGCAACCTCGGCAACGCGGGCCTGGCCCGGATCGTGGCCGGTGGGCTCAAGCGCAGTGCCCAGGAGTCCGCGGGTCGGGCCCAGCAGGCGCACGCCAGCCGGGTCAGCGACGCACAGTCCCGCCTCGACGAGGCCGGCCGGGCGCTGCGGGAGGATCAGACGTTGGCGTTGGAACTGCCGGAGACCGACGTCCCGGCCGGCCGCACCCTGGTCGAGGGGCAGCGGATGCAGGTCCGGTACGGCGGCCGGGCGCTGTTCGCCGGGGACGGCGTCGACCTGACCATCCGCGGCCCGGAACGGATCGCGCTTACCGGCCCCAACGGCGTCGGCAAGTCCACCCTGCTGCGGCTGCTGCTCGGCGACCTGGATCCGGAGGGCGGGCAGGTGCGTCGGGCCGACGGTCGGGTGGCGTACCTGTCGCAGCGGCTGGACCTGCTCGACGCGGACCGCACCGTGCTGGAGAACCTCACCGCGTACGCCCCGGACCGTCCGCAGTCGGAGCGGATGAACCTGCTGGCCCGGTTCCTGTTCCGGGGTGCCCGCGCCCAGCTGCCGGTCGGCGTCCTCTCCGGCGGTGAGCGCCTGCGCGCCACCCTGGCCTGTGTCCTGTACGCCCAGCCGGCACCGCACCTGTTGCTGCTCGACGAGCCCACGAACAACCTCGACCTGGTCAGCGCGGGCCAGTTGGAGAACGCGTTGCACGCCTACCGGGGTGCCTTCGTGGTGGTCAGCCACGACGAACGTTTCCTGCGCGACATCGGCGTCGAGCGGTGGCTGCGCCTCGACGAGGGTGGTCTCCGCGAGATCCCGGCCCTCGAGCCCGACTGAGGGCCGAAGGCGGATCGACTCTGAGGTCTCATGTCAGTGGGACATATTCATGTCCGAGTGACATGAGACCTCAGAAGGTGAGTGGCTTTTCGGAGCTGACTGTCAGTGACTGGCCGGTTCGCCCTCAGCCGGATCACCCTCGGCCGGGCCGTCCCTGGCCTGGGGATCTGCGACGGGCAGCACGAACCGGCGGAGGGTGACCGCCGAGCCGTCCGGGGCGCACCAACTGGCGGTCTCGGTGGCGGCGTGTCGCCAGCCCTCGCGCTCGTACAGCGCGACGGCTGGTGAGCGGCCCTGGTCGACGACCTCCAGGATCAGGCCCAGCCGCCGGTCCGCCGCCCACTCCCGCGCCTGACGAAGCAGGTTGGCACCGACCCGACGGCGGCGGAAGTCGGGCGCGACGAACAGCCGGGCCAGCTCCACCGACGCACGGGCGGGAGCGTCGTGCGCGGTCGGTGGGGTGCGATGGGCGGCAAGGTGCCCCACCAGAGCACCGTCGTCGGCCGCAGCGACCCACGCATGCCACAACTCCGGCGGGCACAACCAGCGCGTCGGATCGCTCGGCCAGTTGAGTGGATAGCCGTCGACGCGGTGCACCTCGGCCAGCAGGTCGACGCAGCCGGGCAGGTCAGCCGGTTGACGTTCGCGGATGGTGAGCGAGGTCATCAGGTCATTCTCAGGCGTCTCGCAGGATTGCCGGTCGCCGGGCCTTGCCGGGCGATTGAACAAGTGTTTAATCTGGTGTTGTGACGTCCTTGAGCGGAGCTTCGGAGGAGCGCGGCGGCGAGTTGGCCACCGCGAGCCGCATCCGTGACGCCGCTATCGTCCGATTCGGCCGCGACGGCTTCCGGGCCGGGCTGCGCACCATCGCCGCGGACGCCGGGGTGACCGCCGGTCTGATTGTTCATCACTTCGGCTCGAAGGACGGGCTGCGCCGCGCCTGCGACGAGCGGGTGCTGGAGTTCATGCGCCGGGAGAAGAAGAAGGCGCTGACCGACGGCACCGGGACGATGCTGCTGGCGCAGATGGCCCAGGTCGAGCAGTTCGCGCCGATGGTGTTGTACCTGCTGCGCAGCATGCAGGCCGGCGGGGAACTGGCGGCCGAGCTGATCGAGCACATGATCAGCGACGCCGAGGCGTACCTGTCCGCGGGGGAGGCGGCCGGGGTCGTGCGGCCCAGCCGTGACCGAGCCGCCCGCACCCGTTACCTGGCCTACCAGGCGACCGGCAGCATGCTGCTCTGGTTCACCCTGCACGGTGGCGACGCGGAACCCGAGAAGTTCCCCGCCCTGTTCCGGCGCTACATGGAAGAGCTCACCCTGCCGGCGCTGGAACTGTTCACCGAGGGGCTGCTCGTCGACCGGTCGATGCTCGACGAATACCTGATGTACGTGCCGGACCCGCCGTCGGCCTCCCCGAACGCCGCCGACCCGGACGGTACGGCGAGCTGAACCGCCACCACGCTGCGGCGTGGCCCACTCATCCGCGTACCACCGCGAACCACAACGGATCCGTGCGGCGCTGCCCCGGATCCGTCGATCGACCACATCGCACCCCGGGACGCCTCGGGGCATCCTCGAACGAGGTCAACAACCATGACTGCTGCCATCGACATCCACCACCTCGACAAGTCCTTCGGCCGGGTCAAGGCACTGGACGGGCTCGACCTGCGGGTCGAATCCGGCACCGTGCACGGCTTCCTCGGCCCCAACGGCGCCGGCAAGTCCACCACCATCCGGATCCTGCTCGGGTTGCTGCGCGCCGACGGGGGGCGGGCCCGGCTGCTCGGCGGCGACCCCTGGGCCGACGCGGTCGCCCTGCACCGACGGCTCGCCTACGTGCCCGGCGACGTGGAGCTGTGGCCCAACCTCACCGGCGGCGAGGCGATCGACCTGTTCGCCCGGCTGCGCGGCGGCACCGACCCGGTCCGCCGGGACGAGCTGTGCCAGCGCTTCGACCTCGACCCGAGCAAGAAGGGCCGCACCTACTCCAAGGGCAACCGGCAGAAGGTGGCACTCATCGCGGCACTGGCCAGCGATGTCGAGCTGCTCCTGCTCGACGAGCCGACCGCCGGGCTGGACCCGCTGATGGAGGCGGTCTTCCAGGAGTGCATCCGCGAGGTCAAGGACGCCGGGCGCACCGTGCTGCTGTCCAGTCACATCCTCGCCCAGGTCGAGGTGCTCGCCGACCAGATCTCGATCATCCGACAGGGAAAGATCGTCGAGACCGGCTCGCTGACCGAGCTGCGTCACCTCACCCGTACCTCGGTCGAGGCCGTCACCGACCGGCCGGCCGACGGTCTGGCCGACCTGGCCGGCGTGCACGGCCTGCGCACCGACGACGGTCAGGTCCGCTTCGAGGTCGACGGCGACCAACTCGCCGTCGTGGTACGCGAACTCGGTGACCTCGGTGTACAGGGACTGACCGTCCGGCCGCCGACGCTGGAGCAGCTACTGCTGCGGCACTACGGTGACCAGCTCGTCCACAACGGAGCCGGGGAGGTGGCGTGATGACCGCGACGACGCTCGACCGCGCGGCACCGGCCGGCACCGGCACGGGCACCGCCGTCACCGGGACCGGTGGCCTGCTGCGGTTCATGCTGCGCCGCGACCGGATCCGGCTGCCCGCCTGGACGCTCGGTCTGCCGCTGCTGATGACGTACTTCGCCGCCGCGCTGGACACCATCGCGCAGACTCCGGAGGATCTGGCGGGGCTGACCGCCTTCACCAGCAGCCCCGCCGGAGCCCTGTTCGGTGGACCCGGCTTCGGTTTCGACGACCTGACCATCGAACGTTTCCTCGCCGGTCAGTACGGCCTCTACGTGCTGATCGGTGCCGGTCTGATGGGCCTGCTCACCGTGGTCCGGCACACCCGCACCGAGGAGCGGACCGGCCGCGCCGAACTGGTCCGCGCCAACGTGGTCGGTCGGCACGCCCAACTGACCGCCGCACTGACCCTCACCGCCGTGATGGCGGTGCTGGTGGCCCTGCTGATCGGTGTGATGATGGCGGGCCGCGGCTTCGACGCGGGTGGGTCGATGCTGTTCGGCGCTTCCGTCGGTGCGGTGGCGCTGGCCTTCGCCGGCATCGCCGCGGTCACCGTCCAGTTGTCGGAGTACCCGCGCGCGGCCGCCGGCCTGGCCGGGGCGGCGCTCGGTGCCGCGTTCGTGCTGCGCGGTCTCGGTGACATGGCGGCGGTGCAGGGCAGCGGGCCGTCCTGGCTGTCCTGGCTGTCGCCGATCGGCTGGTCCCAGCAGACCGCCGCGTACGTCCACGATCGCTGGTGGCCGTTGGCCGTGTCGCTGGCCTTCGCGGCGGCGACCGCCGTCATCGGCTACGTCCTGTCGGCGCGGCGCGACTTCGGCGCCGGCCTGGTGCCGCCCCGCCCGGGTTCGCCACGGGCCGCGAGCTGGCTGGCCGGTCCGTTCGCGTTCGCGTTCCGGCTGCACCGGGCGAGCCTGATCGGCTGGAGCGGGGCGCTGCTGGTGGCCGGCGTGGCCTACGGTTCGTTCACCCAGCCCCTGCTCGACGGCTTCGAGAACGCACCTGAGGATCTGGTCGAAGTCATGGGTGGTGGTTCGGGTGACCTGCTCGCCGGCTACCTCGGCATGATGGGCCTGACCATGGCGCTCGTCGTCGGGGTCTACGCGGTACTCGCCGTGCAGTCGCTGCGTGCCGAGGAGACTGAGGGACGGGCCGAGCCGGTGCTGGCGACCTCGGTCAGCCGGACCGCCTGGATCGGCAGTCACCTCGCCGTCGTGGCGCTCGGCGTACCGTGGCTGCTGCTGGTCGCCGCTGCGGGCATGGGCGTCGGCGCGGCGGCGAGCACCGGCGACGCGGGTCTGCTCGGTGACGTGCTGGTCGGCCATCTCGCGCACACCCCGGCGGTCTGGCTGGTCCTCGCGGCTGCGGCCCTGCTCTACGCGGCGGCACCGAGGACGCTACCGGTGATCTGGGTGGTGCTCGGCTACGGGCTGATCGCCGGCTACTTCGCCCCGATCCTGGAGCTTCCCGAGAGCGTGCTGCGGCTGTCGCCGTTCGAGCACGTGGGGGAGTACCCGCTGGAGGACGTCAGCGTGGTCGCGGTGGTGGTGCTGACCGTGCTCGCCGGCGCCTTCGCCCAGGTGGCCGTGGCCGCCTTCCGCCGGCGCGACCTGGCCGGCGGCGCCTGACCCGGCACCGGCCTGCCGACGTGGCGTGCGCCGCGTCGGCAGGGCCGCCACGGTGGGTGGGCCGGGCCGCCAAGGGTGGGACGGGTGGCTGGTTGTGGTGCTCAGTCCCGGTGCGGCATCGGGAAGCCGGCCACCACGATGCCGTACAGGAGATGGTCGGCGATCAGGGCCAACTGTTCGTGCCAGTCGGTCAGCCGCCGGTCGATGCCGAGGGCCGGCGCGATGGTGGCGTGGAAGCCGAGCAGCAGCACCATGCCGTAGAGCGGGCCGACCCAGATCCGATGACGTAGGCGTTTCGGAAGTGCGCCGAAGGCCAGCCCGGCACCGAGCCCGTAGCTCCAGTGGGCCACCGCCAGGGCCGCCGGGTGCTGATCGCCGGGCAACCGGTCGAGTAGTCCGGGCACCAGCTTTTCCATCACCGACTTCGGCGGCGAACTCTGCACGAGATTGAGGGAGGTGGTGGCCTGGCGTAGCCCGGACATCGCCATCGCGGCGATGACCCCTCGGATACCACTCCGCATGATGATCGTCGTGCGCGCCGACAACTCCATGACCCGTTCCAATCCGTAGCCGCAGTACCGCGGCTACCCGGACCTCGCTGCGCCAAACGTGCCGCTCACCGCCGGACACACGCTGTGGATCGGCCCGGGATACGACGGTCAGAGGTTGTCCCGTACCCAGCCGGCGAGCAGCCGGGCGCAGCCGTCGACGGACTCCTGCCAGCTGCGTTCCGCCCCGGCCCCGGCCTCGTCGCTGACCTGCTTCACCATGCGCACCGGTACGCCGAACGCGTGCGCCGTCGACGCCACCGCGTACCCCTCCATGTCCACCAGGTGGGCACGGCGGCCCAGGGCCGCGCGGGCCTCGTCGTCGGCGATGAACTGGTCACCGGTGGCCAGCGTCGGGCCGTCGCCCAGGGTCAGCGGGGCGCCGACGGTCTGGCCGGTGAGCCGACGGATGAACTCGGTGTCCAGGTCGTGCTGGAGGACACTGCCGACCTCGTGGGTGCCGGTCCAACCCGGGTGCAGTGCGCCCGCGGTGCCGAGGTTGACCAGTACCGACGGCAGCGGGAAGCGGGCCAGCGTCGCCGCGACCGCGGCTGCGGCGTTGACCTTTCCCATCCCGGTCAGCAGCACCGGAAGCTCCGTGTCGAGGTACACGGCCTCCTCGGCGATGGCCAGGACGAGCAGCGGACGGTCCGGGCTGATCGTGCCGCGAAGATCCATCGGGCGATGGTAGCCGCTACCCGTGACGGTCCCGTACCGGCGCGGTGCCACCTGCCCCGGCCCGGTCACGTCCGCGCCGACGTACGCTGCCCGGGTGGAGCATGAGGACCGGATCGCCCTGTTTCTGGACTACGAGAACCTGGCGTTGGGGGTGCGCGACCACCACGGCGGGGCGATGTTCGACTTTCGACCGATCGCCGACGCGCTGGCCGAGCGCGGCCGGGTGGTGGTGCGTCGGGCGTACGCCGACTGGTCGTACTTCGACGAGGACCGGCGGATGTTGACCCGCTCGCATGTCGAGCTGATCGAGATTCCGCAGCGGATGGGTGCCACCCGTAAGAACGCCGCCGACATCAAGATGGCCGTCGACGCGATCGAGTTGGCCTTCGAACGCGGGTACATCTCGACCTTCGTCCTCTGCACCGGCGACAGCGATTTCACGCCGCTTGTGCACAAGCTCCGCGAACTCAACAAGCAGGTGATCGGTGTGGGGGTGGAGAACTCCACCTCGGCCCTGCTGCCACCGGCGTGCGACGAGTTCCTCTTCTACGACCGCTTGGAGGGCGTCGAGACCCTGCCGACGCGGGGCCGGCGCACCCGCCCGACCCGGCTGGCCGAGCCGGAGCCGCAGCCCGTCGAGCAGGTGGAGATCGAGGCGCCGCCGACCGAGGAGCCGGCCCGCGACGCGGACGCGCTCGCCGTCCTCGTCGCGCAGACCGTCGCCGGTCTGCAGGGCAGTTCCGGTGGGGAGGTGACCGCCTCGCGGTTGAAGCGGACCCTGTTGCGTAAGGATCCCACCTTCAGCGAGTCCGACCACGGGTTCCGCACCTTCGGTGAACTGCTGCGCCACCTGGCCGAACTGCGGGTGATCGAGCTGGCGGAGGGCCCCGCCAAGGGCGACCCGGAGGTCTCCCTGCCGGAACACGGCGACCGGGAGACGGCGTTCGCGCTGCTCGGTTCCGTGGTCCGCGATCTCGGTGGCGAGACCGGCGAGGTGGCCCTGTCCGGCCTGAAGAATCAGCTCCGTCGGGTGCGGCCGGACTTCAGCGAGAAGAAGCTGGGCTACCGAGGCTTTCTGCAGTTCTGCAAGGCCGCCGCCACGGAAGGGGCCGTGGGCCTGCGGTGGAGCACCGAGGCGGACGACTACCTGCTGACCGCTGAGCCGTCCTGACCGACCGGCCTGGCCGTCCGGCCGCCGTCCGGCGGGACCGTGACGGGTCACTCCCACCGGAACAGCAGACCCGCGACCACGGCTCCGACGACGACCGTCGCGCCGAGGCCGATCAGGTTCGCCGCCGGCACCGCGGTGCCGGCCCAT
The DNA here is from genome assembly GCF_042898635.1 of Micromonospora sp. NPDC000442. Classification (NCBI taxonomy): domain Bacteria; kingdom Bacillati; phylum Actinomycetota; class Actinomycetes; order Micromonosporales; family Micromonosporaceae; genus Micromonospora; species Micromonospora sp. NPDC000442. The sequence goes on from NZ_JBIAYZ010000011.1 coordinate 48,915, forward strand.
GCGGACGACAGGGCCTCGACGGCTGCGCCGAACGGCAGCCAGCCGCCGACCTCGGCGAGCGCCTCGGGCAGGGCGTCGCGGCCGCCGAACATGCCACCGAGGGCGCCGAGGATGAAGAAGGCGACCAGGCCGATGGCGACGGCGGAGTTGGGGGTGGGCGCGACCGCCGCCACGATCATGCCGGTGCTGTACATTGCCGCCATCGCGAGCGCGACCACTCCGACTGCCGTGCCGAGGTTGGCGGGCGGGTCGGCGCCGAAGGCCAGGAACGCCACGACCAGGGCGGCCGTGATGCCGACTAGCGCCTGGAGGACGCTGACGACGGCCTGCGCGGCGAGGACCATGGCCGGCGACGCGGGGGTGACCCCGAGCCGCCGGAGGATCCCGGAGCGTCGGTAGTAGGCGAGGAAGCTCGGCATGTTGATGATGCCGATGATCGCGATGACCATGGCGAACACGAGTGGCAGGACGTAGAGGTCCAGCGCGGTGCGCCCGTTGGCGACGACCGTCCGGCTCGCGGTGGAGGCACTGGTCAGCATGATCAGTAACGGCAGGCAGAGGGGGACCACCAGCCCGGCCGTGTCCCGGACGACCATCTTCGCCTCGCACCCGATCAGGGTGACCAGCGAGCGCAGCCCGGGCCGACGGGCCTCGACGAGTGTGCTCATGCGGTTTCCTCCGCCAACTGTCGGCCGGTGAGCGCGACGAACGCATCGTCGAGGGTGGTGGTGCCGGCGCGTGCGATCAGGCCCGCCGGGGTGTCGAGCGCGACGACCCGGCCGGCGTCGAGTACCACGACCCGGTCGCAGAGCCGCTCGACCTCCTCCATGGTGTGACTGACGAGCAGCACGCTTACCCCTTCGGATCGGAGTCGTTCGACCGTGCCCCACATTCGGCGTCGTGCCGTCGGGTCGAGCCCGGTGGTCAGTTCGTCGAGGATCACCACCCGGGGTCGCCCGGCGATGGCGAGGGCGATGGAGAGCCGCTGCTGTTGCCCGCCGGAGAGCTTGTCGAAGCTGGTCCGGCGCTGTCCGGTCAGCTCGACCAGGTCGAGCAGTTCACCGGTGGGCCGGGGATCGGGGTAGAAGCTGCGGTAGAGGTCGACCAACTCGGTGACCCGGAGCGCGTGATGCAGGTGGGCCTGCTGCAACTGCACGCCGAGGACCTGCCGCAGCCGCGCCCGGTCCCGGCGCGGATCGAGGCCGAGTACGCGTACCCGCCCCCGTTCGGGTACGCGTAGCCCGGCGATCATCTCGACGGTCGTCGTCTTGCCCGCGCCGTTGGCGCCGACCACCCCGACCGCTTCGCCGACCTCGACCCGCAGGCTCACGTCGACGACCGCCCGGGTGCCGCGGTAGCTCTTGGCGAGCTGCTCGGCGAGGATCGCCGGTTCGGTGCTGTTCATGCCTCGACGCTACGAACGGGCCCGGCCGGTGTCGGGTCCCGAAAGTCATCACCTGCGGGCATTACTTTCGGCACAGGTGGGCTCGCCACGGCCCGACCTAGAGTGGGGATCATGCGACGCGTCGGGACAGACGAATGGTCCGGCCTCGCGATGCTCGTGGTCGCGTTCGCCGTCGCCGGCCCCGGGATCTTCGGAGCTCTCGGTACCACAATCCCGCGCGGCTGGTGGATCGCGCTGTTCGCCGCGTACCTGGCTGCCCTGCTCGTCTCGGTCGCCACCCGCGTGTCCCGGGTGGTGCGGTACGCGGCGTTTGCCGTGACCGTCGCCGCCGCCTGGGCCCTACTGCTGACCGCATCGAACCTGGGACTCCTGCCGGTGCTGCTGGTCCTCACCGCCGCGGTGAGTGTGTACGTGGTGCCGCTGCCGGTGGGTCTGGCGGTCGTGGTCGCCAACACTCTGGTGATCACGTTCGGTGCGGCGTCGATGACGCGGGCTCCGGCTGACGCCGTCATGCTCCTGATCTTCTATCTGCTCATCCAGGTGGCGACGTTGCTCAGCTCGGTCACCCTGCTGCGGGAGCAGCGGATGCGCCGTGAGTTGGCCGAGGCGCACGTCGAGTTGCAGGCCGCCAGCGTCTTGCTCTCGGACTCGGCCGCCACGGCGGAACGGCTGCGCATCTCCCGCGAACTGCACGACCTGATCGGCCACCAGTTGACCGTGCTGACCCTGGAGCTGGAGACCGCCCGTCACCTGGAGGGTCCGGCCGTGCGTACCCACCTTGAGCGGGCCGACCAGGTCGCCCGGGACCTGCTCGGCGACGTGCGGGCCACGGTCGGGCGGCTGCGCACCGAAAGCCCCGATCTGGAGCAGGCGTTGCGTCGGGTGACGCAGGACCTGCCCGGTCTCGACGTGACCATCGACGTGTCCCCGGCGGTGCGGATCGACGAGGACGACAGCGCGGCGTTCGTCCGGGCCACTCAGGAGATCGTCACCAACACCATCCGGCACGCCGACGCGCGTACCCTGCGGATCTCGGTGACCGGTGACGAACGGGAGACCGTGCTGGACGCCCGCGACGACGGTCGCGGAGCACCGGAACCGGCGCTCGGCAACGGGCTGCGTGGCCTGGGCGAGCGGTTCGCCGCCCTCGGTGGTGAGTTGTCCGTGGACGGGGGCGACGGGTTCCGGGTGACCGCGCGGGTGCCGGCGCGATGACCCGGGTGGTGGTGGTCGACGACCAGACCCTCATCCGGCAGGGCATTCGCGGGCTGCTGGAGGTCGCCGGGATCGACGTGGTCGGCGAGGCCGACGACGGCCGGGCCGCGCTCCCGGTCGTCGCGCGTACCGCCCCCGATGTGATCCTGCTCGACCTGCGGATGCCCCGGTTCGACGGGATCTGGGCGCTGGAACGGCTACGCGCGGAGGGCGTCGACATTCCGGTGCTGGTGCTGACCACGTTCGACGACGACGAACTCGTGCTCGCGGCGCTGCGCGCGGGTGCCCGGGGCTACCTGCTGAAGGACGTCACGCTGGACCAGCTCACCCGGGCCATCCGTACGCTCGCCGACGGCGGCACGCTCATCGCCCCGTCGATCACCGACCGGATGCTGCGGGCGATCCGCTCCGGGCCGTCCCCGGCCGGACCGCAGGCGCCGCCGGTGCAGAGACTCACCGAACGCGAACATGAGGTGCTGCGGCTCGTGGCGCACGGCTACAGCAACCGGGAGATCGCCGAGGGGCTGTTCCTCGCCGAGGGCACCGTCAAGAACCACGTCTCCACGATTCTCACCAAGCTCGGCGCGCGGGACCGCACGAACGCGGTGCTCCGCGCGCTGCACGAGGGCATCCTCGGGTGAGCGCCCGCCGCCCGGCCGCCGCCGGTGCGCGACGGCGGCCGGGGAACGGTACGGCTATCGGGTGGTGAGCCCCAGGCTGATCGTCCTGGTCAGGGTGGCGTGGTCGTCGTCGCCGTCGAGTGACCAGATCATCGCCCCGCCGAGGCCGGCCCGGCGGATGTACAGCGTCTTCTGCAACACGACCACCGGATCGTCGTACGTCCAGAAGGTCGTGCCGTCGAACAGCCAGGCGTGCCCGGCGCGCAGGTCGCGGTGGACGGTGAAGCCGTCCCGGGCCAGGTTCCTGAGTTGCTTGTAGTCCTCGAACCCGGCGGCGTGGGTGGCCGGCGCGGGCCCGGTGGCCGGCTGGAACAGCCCGTTGCCGCCGCCGGTGACGCCGGTCCAGCCCTGGCCGTAGTAGGGGATGCCGAGGACCAGTTTGTGCCGGGGCGCCCCGCGGGCGATCCAGCCGTCGATGGCCACCTCGACGGAGAAGTCCGGGTCGTCCGGTGCGCCGTTCGGTACGCGCAGCGCCGACTGCTGGTTGGTCACCGCCTCCCAGGTGCCGTGGAAGTCGTAGCCCTGCACCGTGGCGAAGTCGAGGTACTTGAAGATCTTGCGTCCCTCGTAGCCGGCGTCCATGGTGGCCGGGTTGGCCGGGAGGAAGGCGGTAAGCGGGTGGTGGCGCCGCGTCTGCCGGCCGTACGCGTCGAGCTGCCGGCGGAACTCGGCGAGCAGCTTGGTGAAGTTCTCCCGGTCCTCGGGGCGGATGACGTTGCCGGGTTCACCGGGCCAGTTGGGCCACTCCCAGTCGAGGTCGATGCCGTCGAACACACCTGCGGCGGCACCGGGGCCGCCGCTGCCACCGTCGAGGATCGGCAGGTTGCCCTTGAGGTAGAGGTCGATGCAGGAGGAGACGAAGGCTCGACGGGAGGCGTCCGTGCGGGCGGCGTTGGAGAAGTACGTGGACCAGCTCCACCCACCCAGCGAGATCATCACCTTCAGGTCGGGGTGCTTGGCCTTCAGCTTGGCCAACTGGCCGAAGTTGCCGTTGAGTGGTTCGCCCCAGGCGTCGGCGACCCCGTCGACGCTCTCCTCCGCCGGGACGGGACGCTGGTAGTCGGCCCAGGCGTCGCCCTCACCCGGGCCGCCGTCCACGTAGCACCGGCCGTCCTCGCTGACGTTGCCGAAGGCGTAGTTGACGTGGGTGAGGCGGCTCGCCGCGCCGGAGGTGTCGAGCTTCTTCACCGGGAACGCCCGGCCGTAGATGCCCCACTGGGTGAAGTAGCCGACCCGGTGGTAGCCGCTGCTGCGACCCGGATTGCCGCTGGCGTTGGCGGCGGCCGGCGGCGCGGCGGTGACGAGCAGGGTGGTCAGTGCGACGAGGGCGGTGAGGCGGCGGGGACGGGATGATCGCATCGGCACTCCCAGGCGGGGTGGGCGAAATCAGTTAAGATACCTTCCTGATCGATGAAGCTAAGCCGATCACGGTCTGCGGTCAAGGGCCACCGCGGGGCGCATGCGTAGGGCCGACCAGCTCCGGGCGTCCCAGGACGAGGCCGGAATGCCAGGTCCGAGTCGTACGCGCTCTCGCTTCGCCGGCCTCGGCCCTCCCGCCGCAGGTCAGTCCCGCGCTAACATCCCGCCAACCTCGACCGACGGTGGGAGTCACGTGGTGCTGGGTGTACGGGTCCGGGAACTGCTCGGACGATCGCGCAGGTGGGTGCTGATCGAGCTGGTGGTGCTGGCGGTGCTGGCCGTCGGGGTGACGCTGGTTCTCCGGTGGCCGGACGGCGACCCGCAGCCGGCGGCGACGTCGAGCACCCCCGCGCCGATCGAGCTGCCGGGCATCCCGGACGCCACCGCGCCGGTGCTGATGCCTGGACGCCCCGGCGAGCCGGCGAGGTCGCTGCCGGCGAACGAGATGTCGGCGAGGCCGCGCCCACCGCACAACAACGCGGACGTCCGTTTCGTCACCATGATGATCCCGCACCACGAGCAGGCGCTCGTGATGGCCCGGTTGGCACCGGAGCGGGGTGAGAACCCGCAACTGAAGATCATCGCGGATCGGATTCTGGCCGCCCAGGGGCCGGAGATCAAGGTGCTGGAGGCGTGGTTGGCCGACCGGGGCCTCGACCGGGACTCCGGTGGCGACCATCGGCACGGCATGTCCGGCATGCAGTCGGCGGAGGCACTGAACCGGCTCACCGCTGCCCGCGGCGCCGAGTTCGATCGCATGTTCGTCGACATGATGACCGACCATCACCAGGGCGCGATCGACATGGGCAAGGAGGCATTGACGCTCGGCTCCGACGTGACCGTCAACGAACTGGCCGGCAGCGTCGTGGTGGAGCAGGGTGTCGAGATCAACCGGATGCGCCAGGCGCTGGTTGAGGGGACCGCCGGGGGTGGCCGATAGCATCGTCCGGCTCCGGTCCGGTCGGCCGGCGGTTGTATCGAGGAACGTCGACTGAGAGACTCGGCTCATCGACCGTATCTGGGAGCCGATGCGGTCGCTCGACGGGCGTGGGCGCGCCGTTACTGCCACGCGTCCGGGCAGCCCTGTCGTTCGCGTGCCGTCGCCGTGACGTCTGCTGGCGACGCCGTCAGCGGTCCGGCGGTCGGCGCCCGACAACCTACCGGCCGTCGGCTGACTCAGCCGATCCTGCCGGTCGCCGTCCCTTTTGGAGGTAACGGATGCTTCGTACGTTCGGCGTGGTGCTGACCGCGGTGACCCTGGCTGCTGTCGCCGGGATCACGGCGGCCGGTGCCGCCGACACCCCGGCCGCCCCGACCTCGGCCCCCCTGTGGACCCCGAGCCCGAGTCCGCCCTCGACTCCGACCCCGAGCTCGAGTCCGCCCTCGCCCCCGCCCCCGACCCCGACCCCGACGGTGGCGTGCCCGCCGGCACTGCCGATCACCGGCATGGTCACCGGGACCACCGCCACCACCGTCACGATCAGCTACTCCCTGATGTTCAGTGGCCCACCCTGCGGTTACGACCTGCCGATGACCGTCCTGCTCTTCACCAGCCGTGACGACGCGGCGAAGTGGCAGAACCCGGTGGCCGAGGCGGTCACCGGGCTGGAGCGCAACGGTCAGGTGACGCTCGACGGACTGACCCCGGACACCGAGTACTGGTTCCGGTTCAGTGACGTCGAGGCCCGGCGTGACCCGTACGTGATCGGGGGGCCGGCGCGGACGGAACCTCTGTCCGGGTGCGGCGCGACGGCCACGATCGACGCCCGTTGGAGCAGCGGCTTCGTCGCCACGGTCACCGTGAGCAACACCGGCAGTGAGGCCCTCGATGGTTGGCTCGTGCGGTGGCGGTGGTCCGGCGACGAGCGGATCCAGTCGGTATGGGGTGGCGTGCCCGACAGCGAGGGCGCCGACGTCGCGGTCCGGAACGCGCCGTACAACGGCACCGTGGCGCCGGGCGGCACCACCACGTTCGGGCTGCTCGCGTCGGCCAGCACGGTGCCGCAGGGGATCACCGTGACCTGCGGACGCTGATACGGGATCACGTTGGGCCGCGGACGCCGACCGGTCCGCAGCCCAACGCGGTGCGCCGGGTCTCCGGGTGGGGCCGCCGTCGGCACGCTTGACTTTGCATCTTAAAGTAGTTTGCGTGATCACCGACGATGACCTGCCACCCGAGGACCCGGCCGCCGCCCTGCGACTTATCGACGAGCAGCGGGCGACCGCCGCCCGCCAGTTCGAGCCGGACCCGCGCGCCTACTACTGGCCCTGGGGGCTGGCCTGGCTGATCGGCTTCGGGCTGCACTTCCTCTATTACTCGCCGGGTGACGCGCCCCTGGTCGAGATGCCCTCCTGGCTGCCACTGACCACGTTGTTCGTCCTGCTGGCCGCCGCCGGTGCCGTCACCGCGATGGCCGGAGCGCGGGCGTACGGGCAGGTGACCGGGGACTCCGCCCGGCGCGGCGCCTGGTACGGCTGGTCCTGGGGGCTGGGCTTCCTGTCCCTCTTCGTGCTCGCCGGCCGGCTCTCCGACAGTCTCCCGCCGGACCTCGTCGGCCTGCTCTGGTCGGCCTTCGCGGTGGGACTGACCGGTATCCTGCACATGGCCGGCGGCGCGATCTGGCTGGACCGTCCGCTGTTCCTGCTCGGTGTCGGGATCACCGTGGTCAACCTGCTCGGCACCGTTGCCGGCCCCGGCTGGCACGCCCTGATCGTCTCGGTGGCCGGCGGCGGCGGGATGCTGCTCGCCGGGATGCTCGGCTGGCTGCGTCGCCGAGGCCGGCAATGACCGAACTCGACCCGGTCATCCACGCCCAGGCGCGGCTGCGGGTGGTCGCCTCCCTGTCCGCCCTGCCCGAGTGTGACCAGGTGACCTTTCCCCGCTTGCAGGAGGTCCTCGGGATGACCGCCGGGAACCTCTCGGTGCATCTGCGACGGCTGGAGGAAGCCGGCTACGTCGCTGTCACCAAGACCCACCGAGGTCGTACCCCGGTCACCCTGATCGCTCTCACCCGTCGCGGTCGCCTGGCCTTCGAGGAGTACACGGAGGCGATCCGTGCGCTGCTCGCACCCGCTGATTCCAAGGAGACACCATGATTCTCGCCCGGGCCGAGCAGGCCACCCGACGCTACGGTGACGTCCTGGCCCTCGACCGGGTCGACCTGGACGTGCCGGCCGGGGAACTGGTCGGCCTCCTCGGGCCGAACGGAGCCGGCAAGAGCACCCTGCTCAACCTGCTCGTCGGGCTGCGCCGCCCCACCGGTGGTCGGGTGCTGCTGTTCGGCGGCGATCCCCGCGACCCCGCCTGCCGGCGGTCGGTCGGGGTCACTCCACAGGAGACCGGGCTGCCCGGTTCGCTACGCGTCGGTGAGGTGGTCGACTTCGTCGGCGCGCACTTTCCCGACCCGGTTCCGCGGGCCGAACTGCTCGACCGGTTCGGACTGACCGATCTGGCCCGGCGGCAGACCGGCGGGCTGTCCGGGGGGCAGCGGCGGCGGCTGGCGGTGGCGCTGGCCTTCGTCGGTCGGCCCCGGCTGGTGCTGCTCGACGAGCCGACCACCGGCCTCGACGTCGAGGCCCGGCACGCGCTGTGGGACGCGATCCGCGCCTTCCACGCCGACGGCGGCACGGTCCTGCTCACCAGCCACTACCTGGAGGAGATCGAGGCGCTGGCCCAGCGGGTGGTGGTCATCGGGCAGGGCCGGGTGCTCGCCGACGACAGCGTCGCCGCCATCCGCGGCGTGGTCGGCCTGCGCCGGGTCAGCCTGACCGCCGACGATCTGCCGACCCTGCCGAACGTGGTCCGGGTGGAACGGGACCGGGAGCGGATCCACCTGCTCACCGGCGACGCCGACCAACTGGTCCGCGATCTGGTCACCGCCGGTGTGGCCTTCCGCGACCTGGAGGTCCGACCCACCTCACTGGAGGAGGCGTTCCTCACCATCACCGCCGACAGCCGCCCGGCGGCAGCCGGCGTACCGACCACCGCCTGAGGAGACCGCCGTGCAGTACGCCCTGGCTCACGCCCGCTATCAACTGCTGGAACTCGCCCGGACCCCGGTCGCGGTGTTCGGCAGCGCCTTCTTTCCCGCCGTCGCGATGCTCTTCTTCGTGGTGCCCGCCGTCGGCGACAACGCCGTCGCCGCCACCTACGCCACCGCCGCCATGGTCACCTTCGCGGTGCTCAGCGCGAACGTCTTCCAGTACGGCGTCGGTGTCGCCGAGGACCGTGCTCAGCCGTGGGATCCGTACCTGCGGACCCTGCCGGTCGGGCCGGCACCCCGGTTCGCCGGCCGGGTGCTGGCCGGCCTGACCCTGACCTATTTGTCGCTGCTGCCGGTGGTGCTCATCGCGGCGCTGCTCACCGAGGCGCGAACCACCGCGGCGGGGTTCGCGCTCGCCGCCGTCACCGTCGCGCTGGTGTCGGTGCCGTTCACGCTGATGGGTCTGGCCATCGGGTACGCCCTGCCGAGCAAGGCGGCGATCGTGGTCGCCCAACTGGTGTTCTTCCCGCTGGCAGTCGGCGGTGGTCTGCTCACCGCACCCGGGCAGGCACCCGCGTTCATCGAGGCGATCGCACCGTTCCTGCCGACGCGGGGCGCGGTCGAGCTGATGTGGACGGCGGTGGGTGACTTCCGGCCCGAGCCGCTCTCCATGATCATGCTCGGGGTGTGGATCGTCGGGCTGGCGGCACTCGCCGGCTGGGCGTACCGGCGCGACGAGGGACGCCGCTTCTCCTGACCCGCTCGCAGCGTCCGGCATAGAGTCGGGAAATGCCGGAGATCGTCGAGTTGCTGGCCTCGTCCGTGCACCGGTTCGTGGGCCGGCCGGCGGACGGGCCGGAGCCGGCGCCGGCCGATGAGCTGGTGGACGAGATCCAGGTCCGGGCCGAGTTGGGCATTGTGGGGGACCGGTACTTCGGCAAGGCCGCGCACCGGCAGGCGAGCGTCACCGTCATCGCGGCCGAGTCGCTGCCGCCGGGGACCGGCCTGGCTCAGGTTCGGCGCAACATCCTGACCACGGGAATCACCGTGGACGACCTGGTCGGCTCGGTGCTGGTGCTCGACTCGGGCCAGGGTCCGGTGCGGCTGCGGATGAACCGGGCGGCACACCCCTGCGCCTGGATGGACGTGACCATCGGCCCCGGCGCGTGGCGTGGCCTGCGCGGCAGGGGAGGCGTCCGCTGCACCCCGTTGACCGACGGCATCCTGCGGGTCGGCCCGGTCGACGTGACTATCGCGGACGAGCCGGAGCGGCGGAGTTGAGCCACTCACCCGCGACCGGACGCGTGGTGGCCCGCTGCCCGCGGGGCGTCGCCGAGTGCGGCGGCGAGGTCGTCGAGGTGACGGGCGACCGGGCCGAGGGTGAGCACCCCGCTGCCGGCACCGGCCAGCTCGCCGTCGGCGGGCAGCAGGTCGGCGTACGTGGCACGGATGCGGGCCCGGTCGTCGAGCGCGACGGCGGCGCGGGCGACGAGGCAGCCGCGGGCCTCGCGCAGCAGGTCGTGCGGCGAGTCCGGCACGGCCTCCAGGGCTTCGGCGGCCTCGGTGCGGTGACCGGCGGCGAGCAGCAGCAGCGGGCGGACCCAGGGTTCGTACGGGCCCCAGTCCTCGCCCTGCCAGCGGGCCGTCTCGCCCGGTGTCAGGTCACCGCCGGTGGTCAGGCGCAGGCAGAACAGCGCCAGCGGGGCCAGTCCCTGCGCCATGCCGGGCAGCTCGTGGGCGGGCAGGGCCTGACTCGCCTCCCGATAGGCGTCCTTTGCCTCGGCGGGTCGTCCCTCGATGGACAGCCGCAGGGCCGCGTACCACCGGGTGAAGAGACCGACCAGGGGCAGCTCGTAGCGTCGGGCGAGGCGGTCCGCGGCCGTGGCGCTGGCGTCGGCCGCGGCCACGTCGCCGACCGCGCAGTACGCCTGCATGGCGATGAGGTGGCCGAGCACCTCGAAGGTCACCAGATGCCGTGAACGGGCCACCTCCGCCAGCTCCACGCCGATCCGGGCCCGCTCCGGCGCCAGCCCGGCCCGGTGGAAGGTGTGCAGGTATCGGGCGTTGAGCGCCAACGCGAGCAGCGGTACGTCGCCGGTCTGCCGGGCGATGTCCTCCGCCTCCCGGGCGGCCCGGTCGCCGCGGTCGCCGGTGCTGCCGCGCAACTCCAGCGCCAGGGTGGCCAGCAGGTGACCTCGGCGCGTGCCTTCGTCCGGGGGCAGGGCCGCCAGCGCGGTCTCGACGGCCAGCGCGACCTGCCGGGACAGTGGCTCGTCATCGTTGCGGGTCCAGATCGCCGGTACGTCGAAGGCGGTGAGCACGTCCGCCAGCAGCTCAGGGTCGTCGAGGCGTTGCGCGGTGGTGATCGCCGCGGCCCGGTGCCGGCGGGCCTGCGCCAGCCGACCCGTGACCGCGAGGGACCGTCCCAGACCCATCTGCGCCGCCAACCGGCCGTGCACGTCGCCGTCGGTGGCCCGGTCGTACGCGGTGACCGCCTGCTCCCACAGCCGGACCGCGTCGTGCGGGGCGGCCCGCGCCTCGGCCTGCTCGGCGGCTGACCGTGCGTAGCGGGCCGCGCGGCCCGCGGTGGCCCGGGTCCCGGCGGCGGTGAAATGGTGGGCGAGGGCGGCGGCCTGGTGCGGGTGCAGCCGTTCCATCGCTTCCCCGGCGGCGGCGTGCCACCGGGCGCGGCGGGCTTGCGGCAGGTCGTCGTAGAGGGTGTCGCGCACCAGCATGTGGGTGAAGCGCAACTGCCCGGCCGGACCGTGCGCGCTGAGAAAGCCGGCCTGTTCGGCCTGGTCGAGGGCGTCGAGGACGACCGGTTCCCGCTCGCCGGTAAACGTCGAGAGCACCTCCGGGTCGACGTCGCGGCCGACGACCGCCGCCTGCCGTAGCAATGTGCGGGTGGCCTCCGGCAGTTGGGTGAGGCGGTGCCGGATGACGTCCCGCACCCCGGCAGGTACCCGCTGAAGTGCCTGCGGACCCTCGGCGGCGAGCAGCCGGGCCAGCTCGCGGACGAAGAACGGGTTACCGCCGCTGCGGTGGTGGATCGACCTGAGGGTGGCGGCGTCCACGTCGAGTCCGACGACCGCCCGGGTCAGTTCGGCGGTCGCCACCTCGGACAGGCCCGTCAGGTAGACCCGGGTCGGTTCGCGTGGTGCGAGCCGGGCCAGCGTCGCCGTCAGCCCGGCACCGACCTGCGACGTGCGGTACGCGGCGACGACCATGACGGGGCCGCTGGCCGGTTCGGGCTCGGCGAGCAGCCCGGTGAGCAGATCGAGGGTTCCCTCGTCGGCGCGGTGCAGGTCGTCGAGGACCAGCAGCACCGGGGCTTGGCGGGCTGCCGCGTCGACAAGCGCGACCGCCTCGCGTCGCAGCCGGAACCGCAGCGTCTCGAGGCTCCGGCCGTCGCCGTCGCCGTCGCCGTCGCCGTCGTCCGGCACCGGTCCGGTGCCGACCGGCGGTGGTGGCGCGGCCTGCCGTGCCGGCCCGATCGTCGCGGTCAGCGCCTGGCTGATCTGCGTCCAGGGCCAGGCGGTCGGCGCCCCGTCGTACTCGGGGATGCGACCCCAGGCGGTCAGCCAGCCGTCGGCCGACAGGCACCGGGTGAGTGTGTCGAGCAGGGCGGTCTTGCCGGCGCCCGCGTCGCCGGAGATCAGGGCGACGGCCGGCACGCCGTCGCGGGCCGCGCCGGCGGCGACTCGTACGAGGCGGTCCAGTTCCGGTTCGCGGCCGACGAACGGACGCCGCCCCGGCGGTACATCGGGACGTTCCGGGGTCGCGCCGCCGCCCCCGGCCGGAGCCTCGGCAGAGGTGGCCGGCACCGGTGTCGGCATCGCGGTGGGCGTGCTCGGGGCGAGGTGCGGCGCCTGCCGGAGAATGTCGGCTTCGAGCTGACGCAGTCGGGGCCCCGGGTCGATGCCGAGTTCGTCGACCAGCGTGTCGCGGACCCGGCGCAGCGCGGCGAGGGCTTCGCCCTGCCGGCCGGAGCGGTACAGCGCGACGATCCACAGCCGCCAGATGTCCTCGCGCAGCGGGTGCGCCTCGGCGTCGCTCCGCAGGACGCCGGCGGCCTCGACGTCGCGCCCCAGCGCCATCAGTGCTTCGGCCCGCCGCTGGCCACCGAGCAACCGGAGGTCGTCGAGGCGGTTGATCTCCCCACGGGCCCAGCTCTCGCCGTCGTACCCGGCGTAGGCGGGGCCCCGCCACAGGGTGAACGCGTCGTCCAGGCCGGTCAGTGCCCGCTCGGGGCGGCCCTGGTCGAGCAGCCGCCCGGCTTCCACCACTGCCGTTTCGAACCGCCAGGCGTCGACGGCGTCGGCGGGGGCGCGCAGCGCGTACCCGGGGGGTGTGGTGATCAGTAACCGGGCCGGTCGGCGGGCCGGCCGCTCCGGTTCCAGGGCCCGTCGCAGATCGGCCACGAAGGTGCGGATCGCCGCGATCGACCCTTCCGACGGCGCGTGCCAGAGGTCGGCGAGAAGTTGGTCGACGGGGACCACCCGGCCCCGGGCGATCAGCAACCGGGCAAGCACGGCGCGGTGCCGGGGGCCCTTCAAACCGATCGGTACGCCACCGGCCCACGCGGTGACCGCACCGAGCACCCCGAAGGACACCGCCGGGGCCGTGTCCTGCCTGGTCATGTGACCACTCTAGGACGAGTGCCGATCATGGCGACGGTTCGCCGGCACTCATCGGGCACTCATCCGATGCTGATCCGGCGCGGCGAACCTCGGTGTCGACGACCGGCAACCGCCGATCGACACACCCATGTGATCCGGAGGACCTGGAATGACCCCGCGCATCAGCGGCTTCGACCAGCAGCGCGTTCCCGTCGCCGACGGGGTGGAACTGCACGCCGCAGTCGGCGGCTCCGGCAGCCCGATCGTACTGCTGCACGGCTTCCCGCAGACCCACCTGATGTGGCGGCACGTCGCCGCCGACCTGGCCGCCGACCACACGGTGATCGTGCCGGACCTGCGTGGCTACGGCGCCAGCGACAAGCCTGCCGACCTGGACGGCACCGCGTACGCCAAACGAACCATGGCCGCCGACGTGGTCGCGCTCGCCGGAGCGCTCGGTCACGACCGGTTCGCGTTGGCCGGCCACGACCGGGGTGCCCTCGTGGCGATTCGCGCCGGCCTCGACCATCCGGCACGGATCACCCGTCTCGCCATCCTCGACGTGCTGCCCACCCTCGACATGTGGGACGTGCTGCACGGCGTCGACGCGGCGGTCGGCTTCCACCTTTACCTGATGGCGCAGCCACCCGGCCTGCCCGAACAGATGATCGCGGCGAGCGCCGACGCCTTCTTCGGCCACTTCCTGGACGCCTGGACCCGTGACCCGGGCGCGATTCCCGCCGACGTCCGGGCGGCGTACCTCGCGGCGTCCCGCGCGTCGGTGGACTCGATCGTCGCCGACTACCGGGCCACCGCCGGCATCGACGTCGTCCACGACCGGGCCGACCGGGCGGCCGGTAACCGGCTGCGGATGCCGGTGACCGTGCTTCAGCAGGACTGGGGTGCCGCCCTCGGGTACGACGCCGCCGGGCTGTGGCGCGGATGGGCACCGGACCTGGTGCACGAGACGGTCACCTGCGGTCACTTCATGGCCGAGGAGGCCCCGGCCGACGTGGTCCGAGCGCTGCGTGCGCTGCTGTCCCGGGAGCCGGCCCGCCGGGCGTGACGGCGCGGGCCCAACCGGGCCGAGATGACGGCGGGCCCGGCCGGACCGAGGCGACGGCGCGGCCCCGGCCGGGCCGGAGCAGCCGGCCGGGCCGCCGCCGGCCCTGGGAGAGCCGGACCGGCGCGGCCTGGGCGGGGGCCACGCCGAAGATCGGAACCAGCGCGGCCACCAGAGCCATCGCCCGGCCGGCAAGCAAGCCCCTGGTACGCGGTCTGCGAAAGTCATCCGATTGATGCGCTGAGTAATCCTCACCCAGCGTGTCACCCCTGACCTCCCCGCCGATATGCACCCGCCAAGCTTTGCTCTGCTTCAACCCACGCAATAGCCGCTGACCAGCGGCGGCGCATCGACGGTGATCCGCTGTTCGGCCGGTAGGCGACACGAAGCGTGACCGTTGCGTCGGTTGAAGCAGAGCAAAGCTTCGGAGTAGGTGAGTTCCTGGTCGGGCCGATGTTGCTCACGGTGGCGGTCGGCGGGGTGGTCGTCGGTGGCGCGGGTGGTGCGGTGAGTTCGGTGGCGGAGTGGCGCAGTGACGCAGTGACGCCGGTCAGTCGCTGAACTCGGCGCGGTCCACGGTGAAGAGGGTGCCGGCGCCGCCGGTGAACACCAGGTAGAGGTCGTGGAAGCCGTTCGCCGCCTGGGGGCTGGTGTCGATCCAGGTCGTCGCGGTCACCCAGTCGGTGCCGGACCCCGGCGGTACGGTCATCGAGCCGACCAGTGGGCCGTCGGGGCTGTCGATTCGTGCCTCGATGACGCCGCCCGCCTTCGGGGCCACGGTGGCGTGCAGGCGCAGCTGGCCCTTCTGGTCGGCGAAGCCGGCCGCCGAGCCGTCCGCGAAGTTGACGTTCGCCCAGCGGAGGTGGCTGCCGTCGCGTACGCCCGTGATGACCTTGCCGTGCTCGGGCGTCGTGACCACCCTCAGCCCGGCGGACCGCCCGTCGTTCTCCTCGGCCAGGTAGGTGGAGAAGACGTCCTTGCGGTCGGGGAGTGCGGGCAGCTCGGACCACTTCGGTACGAAGGTGGTCACGCTGCGGCCACGGAGGTGCGTGCTGAAGGACCCGCCGTGGGTGCGGATGTCGGCCAGCTTCTTCATGTTCTCGTTGGCCGACGTGCGGTACGGCACCACCGACGGACGTGGACCCTTGCCGGCGGCGACGTGGGAGACGCACTCGCCCTGGCTCCGGAAGGTCGGGTTGACGAAGTCGGTCCACCCGCCTCGCTTGCAGTCCCGCCTGGTCTCCGGCGGCAGCGGGAAGCCGCCGGTGAGGTCGACGGTCAGCGGGACGTCCTCGGGGTTGTTGTTGACCACGACGATGGTGAAGTCGTGCGTGGCCTCGTCCTTGTACGCGGTGAGCGTGACCCCGGGCGACGGGGTGCTGGTGGCGTCGATCATCACATCGCCGGGGTCGAGGAAGCGGCTGTACTGGCCGAACGTGTAGTAGCGCTTGAAGACGCGGTACTGGCCGTTCTCGGTCGGGTTGCCGCTCTGCGGGGTGCCGGTGTTGACCAGGCGGATCAGGTCCGAGCCGTCCGCGCCGTTGTTCGCCACCGGCCACCACCAGAAGTACGCGCCCAGCCGGGTCTCGTCAAACAGGTTGCCGATGAGGGTCGCGTAGCGCAGGCCGTCGCTGATGGTGTTGTTGACGAACAACCGGTCGCGCGGCGCGCCCTGGTTCATGTACTCCGTCTGCCAGATGGTCTTGCCCAGCGCGTGTGACGTGGTGAACGCGGTGGGCGCGGCCCGGGTGGCGTCGTCGATCAGCCCGGCGTAGCCGTGCGCCGCGACGACGTCGACGTGCCGGTTGGCCGCCGGGTCGGTGATCGTGGGCAGCGCGTACCCCTCGTGGAAGCCGACGCCCTCGCCAAGCACGATCTTCGCGGTCACGCCCCGCCGTTCGAACGTGGGACCGAGGTGGTCGCGTACCAGGACGCGTAGTTCCTCGGCGGTCCACTGGCAGCTGGAGTACCCGGTGGAGATGTCGGGTTCGTTGGTCGGTGAGATGTGCGTGATCCTGATTCCGAACTCGCGCTCGTAGCCGAGCACGTACTCCGCGAGGTAGTCCGCGAACGCCTGGTACATCTCGGGTCGCAGTTTGTTCGGCGGGCCGGAGGGGCCGGACGAGGTCACGCTGTTGTTCTGTTTCATCCACGCCGGTGGGCTCCACACGCTGGCGAGGATCGTCTCGACGCCGCGCGCCTGCGCCTGCCGCATCAACCAGACCTGGTACGCGTCGAAGTCGGCCTTGCGCTGTGCCCAGTCGGGCCGGTCCCACACGAAGGTGCCCGGCGCGGGGGCGATCGTCTGCGTCGGGCCGTCGTAGAGCTGGTCGCCCCACACGCCGCCGTCGCCGACCATCACCCGCACGATGTCCAGGCCGATCCCGGCCCGGTCGTCGAAGATCATGTCAAGCATCTGGGAGGTGAGTGGCTCGCCGAGCCGCTTGATGCCGCCGGCCTTGTGGAACGCGAAGGAGCCGCCGAAGCCGTCGACCCGCTGCCGCTCGACGCTCCAGTCGACCACGGCGGTGGGCGCGGTGGCGGGCCGGTGCGCGCTGCTGCCCACAGCTGTCGAGGCCACCAGGCTTCCCGCTGCGACCAGGGCGGTGGCCAGCCGGATCGTCCACGTCGTCGGTCGTCGCATGAAGGATGCCCCCGTCGCTGCTACCACCCGGCGGTAGGGCCAGCGGGAACGCGGGCGGCCACACCATCGCGACGCCGCGGGTGGTGATCCATTGACGTCCGCGAATCAAGGCTAGGGGTTCACCCATCGACGGGCAAGGCAGGGCGGCTACGCGGCTACGCGGATCAGCGACGTCGCACCTCCGCGCTACTGTCGCCGCGATTCGTTGACGGGAGGAGTCCGGATGGTCCAGGAGCAGAAGGCCGAGTTCGTCGACCGGGACCTACAGGGGGCACGGTTCATCAGCTCGACGTTGGCCGGGGCGGTGATGCGCGGCGTCGAGGTGCGGGGGCTCGATATCGACGCACCCTGGCTGGCGGAGGGGTCGCTACTGGTCAACGGGGTCGACGTCGTGCCGTTCGTCGAGGCCGAGCTCAACCGACGGTTCCCGGGGCGGGAGCTGAGGCAGGCCGGGGATCCGGAGGGTCTGCGGGCGGCGTGGGCGGCGCTCGAACGGGCCTGGGCGACCGCGGTCGACCGCGCGTCCTCGATGCCGGCCGACGCCGTCGACGCCTCGGTCGACGGCGAGTGGTCCTTCACACAGACCCTGCGCCACCTTGCGTTCGCCGCCGACGCCTGGCTCGGCAAGGCGGTGCTGCGCCTGCCGCAGCCCTTTCATCCGCTCGGGCAGCCGCACGTCGAGTACGCGACGGACGGCTTCGACACGTCGATCTTCGCCACGGAGCAACCGACCCTGGCCGAGGTACTCGACCTGCGTGCCGAGCGGCAGGCCATGGTCCGCCAGTTCCTCGCCACCGTCACCCCGGAACTGCTCGCCGAGCCTCGACGGAACCCGTGGTCAGCCGAGACCGAGGTGTCGGTCCTGCACTGCCTGCACGTGATCCTCGGCGAGGAGTGGGAGCACCTGCGCTTCGCCCTGCGCGACCTCACGACGATCAGCACTGCCCGGCCCGGCGGCTGACGCGATCTACGTCGTCATCCCGGGGTGGGGCTGGCGGGCCGCCCTCTTCACCGCGCACGCCCTCGGCCTGAGCGGGTAGCTGTGCGGCAGCCGGTCAATCGGTCCGCCGGGTGAGGGCGTCTCGAAGGAGATCCAGGTGCCCGCGGTGCTGGGCGGTCTCCTCAATCATGTGCACGAAGATCCACCGGAGACTCACCGGACCGCCGCCGAACGACGGTTTGGCGGCGTGGTCGCTGAGATCCGCGAAACCGGCGGCGGCGCGGCGGCTCCGCTGGCACACAGCCGCGTACAACGCACACAGGTCGGCGGGGGAGTCCTCGCCGGCGGAGTGGAAGTCCCAGTCCGGGTCGGCGTCCAGCGGCGCCGACGCCCAGGGCTCGGGCACCGGGGCGCCGAGAAGCTTCTCCTGGAACCAGAGATCTTCCACGCGCGCCAGGTGCTTGACGATGCCGCCGATGGTCAGCTGGGTTGCCGGCAGCAGCCTGGCCGCCGCGTCGTCATGACCGAGTCCGTCCAACGTGTCGAGGACACATTGGCGATGGAAGTCGAGGAACTGTTCCAGGGTGCTGCGTTCGTCCGCTGCCACGTCAGGGAACTTGACCACCAGGTGAGCCTGCCATCCCTACGCGAGCGCGTCTATCCGGGCAGGATCTCCACGTAGCCGTCGGTGGCGTGCACGCGGATCCGCTGCCCGTCGGGGATCAGCCGGGTGGCGTCTGCCACCCCGACGACGGCCGGGAGGCCGTACTCCCGGGCGATCACCGCTCCGTGGGTCATCTGTCCGCCGATCTCCGTCACCAGGCCGGCGACCGCGACGAACAGGGGCGTCCAACTGGGGTCGGTGTGGGCGGTGACGAGGATGTCGCCCGGTTCGAGGTCGGCGTGGGCGAGGTCCAGGATGACTCGGGCGCGTCCCTCCACGGCCCCGGTGGAGACCGGCAGGCCCACCAGGGCGCCGGCCGGCACGTCGTCGCGTCGGTACGCCCCGTTGACGGTCTCGCCGTCCGAGGTGAGCACCCGGGGCGGCCGGAGTGCCTCGTACGACCGGAACTCCGCCCGGCGTCGACGGACGAGTCGGTCGTCGACCTGGTTGGTGCGTACGGCGTGGTGGAACTCCTGGAAGGTGAGGAAGAAGACGTCCTCCTTCTCCCCGATCACCCGTGCCCGCGCGAGGCGCTCGGCCTCGGCCAGCAGGGCCTGCTTGTAGAGGAAGTAGCGGCTGATGATGTCGTACTTCGGGTACTCCCGGTAGCCGGTGAAGGTCCGGACCCGGTCGATCATCCGCTTGGTCTCGGTGGCCTTGCGCTCCCCGTCCGGTAGGGCCCGCAGCCGGGACAGCACCTCCTGCGCCTTCTGCTCCGCGGCCTGCCGTCCGTGCTCGAAACGCCGCGCGGCGGCACCCGGCTCGGCGTTCCTGACGTGTTCCAGCAGCACCGGCAGCAGCGTGGTGGGACGTTCGCGCCACCGTGGCCTGGTGATGTCGATCTCGCCGACGCAGCGCATGCCGTACCGGTCGAGATAGGCCTCGATGGCGTGCCGCGCCTCGGTGCCGCCGGGAAGCTTCGGCAACTCGTCCAGGAAGCTCTCGTCCTCGACGCTGTGCAGGAACGCCACCACCTCGGGATGCGGGCGGATCACATCGGCGACGTCCAGCAGGGCCAGGCCCATCTCCGACGTCACGTTGCCAGGAGCGGACAGGGTCAGCGTGTCAGCCGCGTTCTTCTCGCCGAGCCACTCCCACAACTGGTCGTTGAGCCACCAGGTGGCCTCCATGCCCGCCATGATCGCTTGCATGCTCAGCGGGTCACTGAGGACTCGCTTGTGCTCCGCGAACGCGGTCGTCAGGAAGTCGAAAAGTGCCGTGCCGGTCTTCGTTCGGATGTCGCGCCGCAGGGCGGCGATGGAGGCTTGGCTGCGCTCGACCAGCCCGGCGAGGAAGGCCGGGTCCGTGTCGATCGGGGTGGCCGCTGGGCCGGCTGCCGCCCCGGCGGCCCGTGCCCCACCGACCGCCGCGTCCGGGCGCGTCGGGATGAAATCGGCGCGGTCGAGGACGGTCTCCAGTGCATCCCTGACCAGCGGATCGCCCTTACCCATGATCTCCAGCAGGGCGGCGCGGGTCGCGGGCGACGCCAGGCGCTGGGTGACGTCGACGAACAGCCTTCCGCCGGCCGCCTGCATCGGTGCCATGGCCGTCAACTGCCACATCGACAGTCCCAGCGGCTTCATCGCGTCGGTCATCATCTGCTGGTGGCCGACCGACACGTAGACGTGGTTGTCCCGGTCGCCGGCCCTCGGGACCGGGAACAGTGTCGTGATGGGCCGGCTCTGCACGATCTGGAAGGCGTCGCCGGCCAGGCACCACTCGATGTCCTGGGGGCGGCCGAAGTGTGCCTCGATCCGTCGGCCGAGCTGCACGAGTCGTACGACCTGGTTGTCCGTCAGCGCCGGCTGGTTCTGCCGCTGCGGGTCGAGCGCCTGTTCCCGGGTACCTCCGGCGGGTAGGGCGTGGACGGCCCGCCGCTTGGTGGCGATGACCCGACCGACGATCTCGTCGTCGCGCACCGTGTACACGTCCGGGTTCACCAGACCGGAGACCAGGGCCTCGCCGAGACCGAAGCTGGCGTCCACGGAGGAGACCTTCCGGTTGCCGGTGACCGGGTCGGCCGTGAACAGGATGCCGGCCACGTCCGGGAAGACCATCTGCTGCACGACCACAGCCATCCGGACCGTACGGTGGTCGACGCCGTTGCGCTGGCGGTAGGTCACGGCCCGCTCGCTGAACAGCGAGGCCCAGCACCGGCGGACATGCTCGACGACGGCGGTCGGACCCAGCACGTTCAGATACGTGTCGTGCTGGCCGGCGAAGGAGGCCGTCGGCAGGTCCTCGGCGGTGGCGCTGGACCGGACGGCGTACGCGGCCCGGCCGTCGAGTGCTTCGACGGCGCCGGTGATCGCCGCTGTCAGATCATCCGGCACGCGGATCCCCTCGATGGCGTGCCGGATCTCGGCGCTGCGTGCCCGGATCGCCTCCCGGTCGTCCGGGTCCAGCCGCGCCAGCTGATCGAGTCGATCGTCGATCGACGGTACCTGCGCCATGGCCCGTCGGAACGCGGCCGTGGTCACGCAGCAGCCGGCCGGCATCCGGAGGCCGTCGATCCGTGTCAACACCCCCAGGTGGGCAGCCTTACCGCCGACGACTCCGAGCTGCGTTCCATCGATGTCGCGCAGGTCCACCACGTACTGCCCGGTTGTCTCGTACGTCGACAGCTCCCGCACGGTGTGCCCCCATTTCCTCGTCCGGCCGACGATTCTGCGGCAGAACCCGGGTCTTGCCACAAGCCCCCCGGTGCGCTATACGTTAGGAGTGGCAGGGAGGTGGCTCTCTGCCTTTTGTCTTTGTCGCCCGTTGCGGGGCTCCGCCGCCGATCGGACGGGGAGGCCCAGCATGGATGTCACCTCGCGTCGCGAGCCGGCCCGGATCGGTCTGGACGGGCCGTTGGGCGGCAACGCCGCCTCGATGCAGGCCACCGCCCGCGCTCTGGCGCAGGCCGAGTCCGCCGTGGCCGTGATCCTCGTCGAGGGCATCAGCGACCAGATCGCCCTGGAGACGCTGGCTGTCGGTCGTGGTCGCGACCTCGCCGCAGAGCGGATCGTCATCGTGCCGATCGGCGGTGCCCACGCGATCGGCCGCTTCCTGACCAGGCTCGGCCCGCCCGGCGTCGGGTTGCGGCTCGCCGGCCTGTGCGACCTGCGCGAAGAGGAGATCTTCCGGCGTGGGCTGACCGAGGCGGGTGTCGGTGCGCCTCGCAGTCGAGCCGAGATGGCGCAGCTCGGGTTCCAGGTCTGCGTCGACGACCTTGAGGACGAGCTGATCCGAGCCGTCGGCAGCGCGGGGGTCGAAGCCCTCTTCGAGGCCCAGGGCGACCTGCGGCTGTTCCGTGGGTTCCAAAGCCAGCCCGCCTGGCGTGGCCGGGATCCCGACGCGCAGCTGTGGCGGTTCCTGCGCAGCAGTTCGCGCCGCAACCTGCGCTACGCCCGCCTGCTCGTCGAGGCCGCCGTCGCCCGGGACACCGTGCCCCGACCCCTCGACGCGCTGCTCGCCGGCGCGTGATCGGCGCGGCGGCGATGCGGGCGCTCCGCATGTGCCCCTGGCCATGCTGGCCGTCCCACCCGTCACCTGACCGCGCCGCCGGCAAAGCCGGGGGTATCTACCGATTCAAGTTTCGGCTGGTCGTGCTGGAGTTGGTCATCGGCGGCAAGCGGTGCCGCGGCGGAGGGATGACCCATGGAGATCCTCAGAAGGCTGGCCCGGGCTGCGGTCGTCGGTGGGACGCTCGCCATGCTCGTGGCGTGCGGGAGCGATGCCGGCTCAGGCTTGTCGACGCCGGGGGAGACTCCGGGCGCGGCGGGGAGCGTGGCGGCTCCGGACGATGCCGCCGGGTCGCTGACCGAGCCGAAGGGCGAGGAGTGCGAACGCCTCACGACCGACGAGGTCGCGGGCGTGATCGGGGCGCACGACGGTGGCCAGCATGACTACCAGCTCGGCGGTTGCGTGTGGACGGCGACCTCCGGCGGAGAGGCGATCCACGCGTCGGTGCTGTCCAAGGACGAGTACGAGGCGGTGGCCGAGATCGGGGAGCCGGTGAGCGGATCCGCCGACGGCGCCGTCTACGACGACATCCATGGCGAGCTGTGGTTTCCGTGCGGCAACGGTGACTTCTGTGGCGTCAAGGCCAACATCGGCGAGTCGGACCGGCGCAAGGAGGTCGCGTTGCGGATGGGCACGATCCTGCAAGGCCGGATGTAGCACCCGCCGCACGCGGTGGCGCTAACGCCTGACGCACCGGCGCGCCCGGCTCGCCCCGGTCAGACCTGAGTCTGGACCGGAGCGAGCCGGGCGCGCCGAGGCGTTTCGGCCGTGTCCGCTGACGAATCAGCCCTTCACGGCTCCGGTCAGTCCCCCGACGATCCGGCGCTGGAACAGGCTGAAGAACACCAGTGCCGGGATCATCGACAGCGAGGTGAACGCCAGGACCTTGGCCGTGTCGACCGAGTACTCCGAGGCGAAGGCCTGCACGCCGAGGGGCAGCGTGAAGGTCTCCTCCCGGTTCAGGATGAACAGCGGCAGCAGGTACCCGTTCCAGCTCTGGATGAAGGTCAGGATGGCCACGGTGATGACGCCCGGCATGGCCAGCGGTAGCACCATCCGCCAGAAGAAGCCCAGTCGGCTGCAACCGTCGATCGACGCGGCCTCCTGGATCTCGTCGGGGATCGCCCGTACGAACGGCACCAGGATGATGATGGTCAGCGGGATGCCGAACCCGATCTGGGGCAGGATCACCCCTGGCAGCGTGTTCATCAGCCCGAGGTTCTTGACCAGGATGTACAGCGGGGTGATCGCCACGGTCAGCGGGAACATCAGACCGGCGGCGAACAGTGCGTACATCGCCCCCCGCCCCCAGAACCGGTAGCGCGCGATGATGAAGCTGGTCATCAGGCCGAGGGTGACCACTCCCGCCGTGGTGGCCAGCGCCACGATGGTGGAGTTGAAGACCTGCTGCCAGAAGGTGCCGCCGGTCAGCACATCGAGGTAGTTCTGGGTCTGCCAGGTGCTGGGCAGTCCGGCGGGGTCGGTGGTGATCTCCGCGTTGGTGCGGAAGCCGCCCAGGATGATGTAGATGACCGGGGCCAGCATCGTCGCGATGAGCAGCAGCGCGACGAAGTACACCGACGGGTCGGTCCAGCTCATCGGCTTTCTGGACCGGGACGACCTGCGCGGTGCCCGGCGCCCAGCTACGGCGGTCACGGCCATCAGCGCCTCCCTCCGGTGATCGCGCCCTCGGTGTCCCGGCGCAGGACGAACCGCTGGTAGAGCAGGGCCGCGAAGAGCGAGACGAAGAACAGGACCACGGCGACCGCGTTGCCGTACCCGTACTCTCCCGCGTTCCGCCCGTTGGCCACCATGTAGGTGGCCATCGTGGACGTCCCCGCCGTCGCCGCCACGTACTGGCCCCAGATGATGTAGACCAGGTCGAACAGTTGCAGGGCACCGATCATCGACAGGAAGGCCCAGATGCGGATCGTCGGCCCGAGCAGCGGCAGTGTGATGCGTCGTTGGATCTGCCAGTACGAGGCTCCGTCGATCGCCGCAGCCTCCGTCAGCTCCTCCGGGATGCCCTGCAGCCCGGCGAGGAAGAGGATGACGGCGAAACCGATGTACTTCCAGGTGAGGATGCCCATCAGCGTCCAGATGGCAATCTTCGGATCGGACAGCCAGTCGGCCTGCAGCCAGCCGAGCCCGATCTTCTCGAGGACGGCGTTGACCACGCCCTCCCCGTGCAGCATCAGGCTCCAGCCGGTGCCGACGACCACCTCGGCGATCACGTACGGGATGAAGACCAGCACCCGGATGATCGTCTGTCCCCGCATCTGCCGGTTCAGCAGCAGGGCGAGCAGGATGGCGGCCGGCCCCTGGAGCAGCAGCGACAGCACCACGATGATGCCGTTGTGGCGCAGGGCGTCGATGAAGGTGCCATCTTCGAAGATCAGCAGGTAGTTGCGGAAGCCGACGAAGTCCTCGGCGGGCCCGTA
Organism: Micromonospora sp. NPDC000442; assembly: GCF_042898635.1. NCBI lineage: Bacteria > Bacillati > Actinomycetota > Actinomycetes > Micromonosporales > Micromonosporaceae > Micromonospora > Micromonospora sp. NPDC000442. The sequence goes on from NZ_JBIAYZ010000011.1 coordinate 73,495, forward strand.
ACCCTGCCAGCTGAAGAAGCCGTAGTAGGCGGCCATGGCCACGGGCAGGATGACGAACGACAGGAAGACGATAAGTGTCGGCCCCGTCATCAGCGCGATTTCCAGCCGGGCTGGCCAGCCGATGCCCTTGGGTCGGCGGCGCCGGGCCGGGGGCGACACGACCGGCGTGTCACCCCCGACCTTCGTCAGACCCGGTGACGGGTCCAGCGCGAGCCGTACGCTCTCGTGTTGCTTTTCAGACATGGCGTTTGGACTACTGCGCCCTCTTGGCGGCGGCCTTGACCGCGTCGACGATGCCCTGCGGGTCTCCCTTGCCGGCCAGCATGTTCACCACGGCGGTGTTCAGGGCGTTGCCCACGTTCTGCCCGTAGACCGTGTCGAGCCACTGGGAGACGAACGGCGCCTGGTTGTAGGCGGCGAGGATGGACTGCAGGTGCGGCTCGGTGACCGCGGCCTGCGCCTCGCTGTTGACCGGCGGCGCGTTGAACGCCTCGTAGTAGGCCTTCTGAACGTCGGTCTTCGCGATGTAGTTCAGGAAGGCGGTGCACTCGGCCTTCGGGGCCTGGGCCGAGCAGGAGTAACCGTCGACACCACCGAGGATCGCACCGGGCTGACCGGCACCGCCCTCGATGCTGGGGAAGGGGAACCAACCCAGGTCGGGCAGCGGCTTCTGGTCCGGGGTCAGGGAGGCGATGACGCCCGGGTTCCAGGCGCCCATCAGCTCCATCGCCGCCTTCTTGTTGGCAAGCAGACCGGCGGAGCTGCCGGCACCCTGCTGGGCGGAGGTGGTCAGGAAGCCGTTGTTGAACGGCTCGGACGCGGCGAAGTTCTGCACGTCCTGACCGGCCTTGAGCCAGCAGGGGTCGTCGAAGGTCATCGTCTGACCGGCCTGGGTGATCGTCTCCGAGCTGCACTCACGCAGCGCGAAGAAGTAGTAGTAGAAGGCGGCCGGCCAGGCGTCCTTCGCACCGAGGGCGATCGGCTGCACGTCCGCGGCCTTCAGCTTGGTCACAGCATCCTGAAGCTCGGCGAGGGTGGCCGGGGGCTGGGTGATGCCCGCCTTGGTGAACAGGTCCTTGCTGTAGAAGAAGCCACCGGGCAGGACCGCCACCGGCATGGCGTAGACCTTGCCCTCGATCGTCTGCGCCGTGAACGACCCCTCGGAGATCACCTTCTTGGTGTCGTCGGTGATCGAGTCCGTGAGGTCCATCAGCTGGCCGGCCTTGACCATCGCGGCCATCTTGCCGCCGCCGCGCTGCATGAACACGTCGGGGGCGTCGCCGGAGTTGAGGGCGGTCTGGAGCTTGCCGTCCAGGTCCTCGTTCTGGATCGACTGGATCTCGATCTTCACGTTCTGGTTGGCGGCCTGGAAGTCCGCGACCGTCTTCTCCCAGAACGCCTTACCCGGCCCGGTGCTGGCGTTGTGCCAGAAGCTCATCGTTACCGAGCCATCGCTGTTGCGGCCATCCGAATCGTCGCCGCCGCAGGCCGCCGTCGCCAGGACGCCCGTTGCCAGGGCTACCGACACAGCCAGTAGTTTTCTCGCCCTCATCAATCTTCCTCTCTGCCAAGTCCGCCCACCTGAAACATCCCTGAACGAGCCGCCGGCCAGGACGTGCACCATGGCGGCGCCGGAGGGTTGTCTCCCTGTCGACAGGCGCTGGTCCGGGCTCGGCTCGCGGTCACATCGCGATCAACCTCGGAGTGACCCAGGCCACCGACGGCCAAAACGGTCGCAGACTTGTCCGAAAAAAACAAGACACGTTTCCGAAACTTCCGTGACCTAGTGCCGGGGGTGAAGACGTCGCTGGTCAGCCGGGCTTATCGGCGGCAGTAGCAGGGCGGCTACCTACGTGGCTCTGCGTGACAGGGTGTTTGCGCTAACAAGCACTGGCCGGTAATGGCGTCCGAATCGTCCGGTAGCTGGGCAGGGAGCTCCGCCGAGCCACTCCGGCGACCTGGTCGCTCGCATACTGGTCCCGGAAAAATCCCGGTAGGTGTCCGGACGCCGTCATCCGGCTCGCCCGGAAGGAATCGTTGTGGGCCCGTTACGAAGGCGATACCGGACCACGGTGTGCGGAGGAGCCGGGGCAACATCGGGCGGCGCTGGTTGATCACGCTTACACCAACAATTCGACCGAGGCGTCATCGACATCGCATGACCGTGACGAAACGCGGAAAACCGGCACTGCGGCGTCACGCCAGGGTGGTGGCGATGGTGACCGCCTCGGCCATCGTCAGCTCGCCCTCCAACCGATACGTCACCCCGGCGTCCTCCCAGATCAGGGTCGCCGCCGCGAGGCGGGCGCTCTCCTGGCGGACGATCCCGTGGCGGTCGGTGTAGGAGACCGGGTGCGGGCCACCGACCCAGATCGCCTCAGCCGCACCCACCTGCGTCCACTCGGCGTCCGACCCGCCGGCCTGCTTGAAGAAGACCGGATCGAGACGGCCGTCGAAGGTGTCCAGACGCAGGGCGCCGGCCCGGTAGAACAGACTCGCCACCCGGTGCCCGCCGGTGTCGTCCGGGTCGGCCAGCAGTACCTGCTCGGGTGGACCCAGCACGGTCGGCGTCCGGATCGGGAAGCGCACCAGCCGGCGCGCCTCGTCCAGGGTAGCGGTGCGCTGCCCCGGCGGCGGAGACGGGACGCCGGTCGGCGGTGTCCGGGCAGGGGAGGTGCTGATGGTGATGCCGGCGAAGCGCAGCAGTCCCGCCATCGCGTCGGCGAGCGCGGCCCGTCCCGGCGGCAGCACCGCCACCAGCAGCGCGGCCAGCGCCGCCGCCAGCGCGTACCGCCAGCGTCGTCGGACCGCGACGCGGCGGGCAGGTGGTGCGGCGGCCAGCCGGGCACGGACCCGGGTCGTAACGTCCGGCGGCTGGGGGGTCTCCAGCCAGCCGGACAGGTCGCGTAGCTCCCGCTCCAGGTCATCCACGGCTGACCTCCTCGACGGCGAGCAGGCCGCGCAGTTTCACAAGCGCCCGCGAGGTACGCGACTTCACGGTGCCCCGCGGCCAGCCCAGCATGGTGACCGTCTCGTCCTCGCTGAGGTCCAGCAGGAACCGGCAGACGATCACCTCCCGGTCCCGGGACGGCAGCGACCGCAGGGCCCGCACGAGAGCGGCCCGGCGCTCCCCGGCGAGGACCGCGCCGACGGCGTCGTCCTCGACGATCTCCGCGCCCGACGCCACCCGTGCCGCGCGCAGCACCAGACCGTTGCGCCGTTCCCGGGTGCGGTGCAGGTTGCGCGTCTCGTTCGCCACGATCGCCAGCAGCCAGGAACGGAACGACGACTCGCCACGGTAACGGTCGAGCTTGCGGTACCCCTTCACGAACGCCTCCTGGATGACGTCCTCGGCATCGGAGCCCGCGCCGAGCAGCACCGCGGTCCGGTGCGCGGCCGCGGTGTGCCGCGTGACCAGGGACTCGTACGCCTCCAGGTCACCTGCCTGCGCGCGGGTGACGAACTGCTCGTCGTCCAGGGCTACCTCCGGTGGAATCACCCCTACTGACACCGCCCGCGCCGCGTGGGTTCCATCGCGCCGAGTGGGAACCCGGGACGCCCCGGAGGTGTCACCGGGTCATGATGGCGAACACGACGATCTCGCGGCGTACCCTGCTGACCGCGCTGGCCGGGGTCGGAGCCGCGACCCTGGCCGGTTGCGAGCCGACCTCGGCGGTACCGGCGGCCGCCGACCCGCTGCCCGACCCACTGCTCGTCGCCCTCGACGGTGGCCTGACCGTGTTGCGGGGCACCGACCGACAACCGATCGGCGCCGGGGTGGCCACCGCCGACGGGCGGCTGGTGTGGACGGTCGCCGCCGCCGGTGCCGACACCGACCTGTGGCGCGTCGACGCCGGCCGGGGCGCCGCCTCCGAGCGGGTACGGCTGCCGGGCCGGTGGGTGCCGCAGACCGCCTCCACCGACGGCACCCGGCTGGCGCTGACCACCGAACGTCTCAGCGCCACCGGGGACCGTCCCGCCGGCCGCGACGAGACGCTGGTGTTGATCGCCGACGCCGGTGGGGTGCGGCAACGGCTGCGGTTGCCGGGCAACGTCGTGCCGGAGGCGTTCACCCACGACCTGGCCGGGCTGTTCGTGCTGGAATGGCTGCCGCCGGCCGCGCCGGACCGCTACCGGGTACGCCTGGTCGACCTCGCCACCGGGGTAGCCGGGCCGCTGCTCACCCGCGCCAAGACACCGGTGCCGGAGGGCGGGGAGGAGGAGATGCGCGGCGACGGACGGCAGGCGGTGCTGTCCCCGAACCGCACCGTGCTCTACACGCTCTACACCCACCAGCCCGACCACCAGCACACCCGGGACCGGATCAGCGGCCGGCCGGGCAGCGACGTGCACGCCTTCGTGCACACGCTGCACCTGGAGCAGCGGTGGGCGTACTGCGTGGACCTGCCGCACCCGTTCGGGGAGGGCGCCGCCGACGGCCACACCATGGCGATCACGCCGGACGGCGGCCGGCTCTACGTCGCCGACGTCGGTTCCGGCGCCGTCGCCGAGATCTCCACCGAGGAACTGACCGTACGCCGCGTCGCCGCCCTCGCCACCGGGGCCGGTCCGGCGTACGCGGCGGCCTCCGCCGAGCGGCTGTTCGTCGGCGCCGGCACCGCCGTACGGGCCGTGGACCTGGCGGGTCTCGCCGTCACCGCCGAGCGGGCGACAGCCGACCCGATCACCGGTGTCGTGCTCAGCCCGGACGGCTCTCACCTCTACCTGGGCCAGCGGGCCGCGGTGAGCTGGCAGGATCCGGTCACCGGCGGCGAACTCGGCCGCGCCGCCGTGCCCGGCCTGGTCGGCCTGTACGGTCCCGCCCGGCCCGCCTGACCGGGTAGCGGTCCCCGGCGCGGCCGGTCGTCGGCGGGCCCGCCGCGGGCCGACCCGGGGCCTAGCGGGCGTGGGCGGCGGCCAGGTCGGCGAGCAGCCCCTCACAGCTGCGGGCCACCACCTGCGCGCCCCGCCGCTGCGGCAACGCGAGCCCGGGATCCTCGGCGTGTTCCCGCCACCGCCACCGCGCCTCGGCGGCGGTCTCCCACAGCCACGCCAGTGTCGCGTCGGGCGCGATTCCCAGCCGGGCCGCCGGTTCGTCACCGTCGCCGCCGACCAGCCGCCGCGCCTCGGCGGCCAGCTCGGCGTCGAACCCGAGCCGGCCGTCGCGCAGCGCCGCCAGCAGCCGCGACTCGGCGAACTCGTGCGCACCGGCGAGCAGCTGCTCCAACGCGGCGAGCAGGTCGCCGGTGGCCGGACCCGGTTCGTCGCGCAGCAGCGCCTCCACTGCCGTCAGCGCAGACCGGGCCTTGAGCACATGTCGGCGGTCGACGAAGAGGCGGTTGAGGGACTCGCGTAGCTCACCGAGCCCGCTGCGGCGGACCAGCTCGGCGGCCAGGGCCACCCGGTTGTCGCAACCGGTGCGGACGAGGGTGGTCGCCAGGCGGATCCCGACCACACCGAGCCGCTCCAGCAGCGCGCCGCGGGTGGCCGCGTCCAATCCGGCCGGCGGCTCGCCGCGAGCGAACCGCTCGGCGGAGAGGAGGTACGGCTCAAGCTCGGCACGCGGCACCCGGGCCAGGGCCGCCAGCGCGGCGAACTCGGTCTCGCCGAGCACCCGGCCGGCCAGGCCGAGCAGCCCGCTGCACGGCACCACCGCCACGCACAGCGCGTCCACGTGCGGGTCCCGCAGCGCCCGCCGGGCGAGCTGACGGGCGCCGAGCAGTGCGTCGACCCGACCGCCACCGGACTCGTCCACCCGGGACAGCACCATGATCGTGTGCACCGGTGCGGCCTGCCCGACGACGCCCTCCCGGGTCGCCCCCAGGATCCGCAGGTCGGCGCCCCGGGCGTCGCGGGTCAGGTACAGCAGCGCGTCGGCTTCCCGCCGCACCCGCGCCAGCACCGGATCCGCCGCCTGCTCGTCGGCTGCGCCGATCGCCGGTGTGTCCAGCAACGTCACCTGCCGCAGCGAGCGTGCCGGCCACCGCACCACGATGTCGCGCAGCTCCCCGGCGCGCCAACCGGTGAGGTCGACCCGCATCCCGGTGCCGGAGCGCAGCACCGCCAGCCGCTGCGGCGGATGACTGGTGGAGTACCCGGTGGCGTCCGGCTGCGGCCCGTCCTCGTACCAGGTGAAGGCGCTCCCGTCGACCGGGGCCACCTCCTCACCCATCAGGGCGTTGAGCAGGGTCGACTTGCCGCTGCGCCACCCGCCGACGACGGCGACCCGCAGCGGTTGGTCGTAGCGGGCCAGCTGGTGCCGCAGCAGCTCGGTGATCCGGGGGTTTTCGCGGTAGCCGTGCAGCGCCCGGTGCAGCAGGTCCCGGACCTCCGCGTCCAGCCGCACGCCGGTCATGCCAGCGGCGCCAGTGGCGCCGGGCGGGCGGCGGTCACCTGCTGCGCCTGCTCGTACAGCTCGGCCAGCCGGATCATCCGCTGCTGGATCTCCCGCTGACGTCGCTCACGTACCGCCGCGTCGGTGTCCGCCGCCTCCTTGGCGCTGCGCAGCGACTCGATGATGGCGGTCTGCAACTCGTCGGTCAGCGCGGCGAAGTGGTCCCGCAACACCCGCTGCGCCCGACGGGCCGCGTCCCGGCTGTCCTTGCTGACCTGGATGAAGAAGTCGTCGACGTGCCGCTGTACCGCCGCCTTGACCGTGGCCTGCCGGCGGCGCAACAACTGTTTGCCCTCGTCGCGGATGCTCTTGCCGCCGAACAGGGCGCCGGCGCCGATCGAGATCGGGTTGATCATCGGCATGCCGGCCAGGGTCAGCGCCAGGCCGAACATCAGCAGCCCACCGTAGGAGCCCTTCATGCCGGTGAACACCTTCTGGCCGACGGTGAACCGGTCGACGTTGGGGCGTTCCAGCTCCGGCACCGGTGCGCCGTACTCCACCGAGGCGGTCAGCGGCCACGGTGGCAGCGACCCGTGGCCGTACCGGGCGAACGACTCGGCGACCCGCCGGGCGATCCAGTCGCACCGCTGAACCAGCCACCGTCGGTTCGCCGCGGCCGCCTCGACGAGGCTCTCCTCCAGCCACTGCGCGACGGTGTCCCACGCCACCAGCGGGTCGGCGGTCTCGAACGCCTCGTCGACCATCCGCAGGATCTGCCGGGTGCGGTCGCGCAGGTCGTGCTCGATGTCGGAGATCAGATCGGCCATCTCGTCGGTCAACGTGTTCTGCCATCGGGTGGCGCACCGACGCAGCTCGTCGACCTCCCGTTGTGCCGCGTGCAGCCGGGCCATCGGCGCGGACTCCTCGGCCGAGCGCTGGTCGGTCAGTTCCGCCCGCAGCGGCGCGGCGAGCTGCTCCACCACGGTGCGCGCGGTAAGCACCACCGCGGCCCGGGCCAGGGTGTCGGGCTTGGCTGCCAGGTGTCGCCGGAGCAGGGCGATCAGCGCCGGGAAGCCGGACTCCGCGTTGAGCGCGTGGTCGTCGGTGGTGGCGGCGTGCAGGCGCAGCGCGGCGGACACCGGGATCAAGGGTGCCGGCACCCCGGCATCGGCCAGGTGCCGCCGGTTGCGGTCGGCCACGGCCCGCCAGTCCGGGACCAGGTCCGTCTTGGTCTGCACCACGGCCACGTTGGAGTGCGACCGGGTGAGGTGCAGCAGCATGTTCAGCTCGTTGACCGACAGGTCCCGGGTGGAGTCGGTGACCAGCAGCACGGTGTCCGCGCGGGCCAGGGCGGCGACCGGGGTGCCGGCGCCCACGGCGGCGACGTCACCGCCGCCCGGCATGTCGACAAGCACCACGCCGGCGCCGAGCAGCGCCCGGGGCAGACCGATTTCGATGTACGCGGGGCCGCCGCCGGGCAGCCGACCGGTGCTGCCACCGACTCCGGCGGCGATCTGGTCGGTCGGCACCGGCGTCCGTTGCACGGCCGGCGGGTCGGCGGCCGGCGTTCCCGGCCTCGTCAGCGGCGTCTGCACCACCGTCGCCGAGGCGACCTCGGCGTGCCGCAGCACCGTCGGCAGGACGGTCGTGGTCCCGTCACCGACCGGGCAGACCGGTGCGTTGACGATCGCGTTGACCAGTTGACTCTTGCCCTGGTTCGGCTCGCCGACGACCAGCACGGTCAACGTCGGATCGAGCAGGTGGGCGCGCTTGAGGCGGACCGCCTGAAGCAGGTCGCCCCGACCGTGTTCCTGGCACGTGCGGGCGATGTCGTCGAGCGCGTCGAGCCAGATTCCCGCCATCACCGCACCAAGTGTGCTGAATTCGGCTCAATTTTCAAGTGCGAAGAGGCGGGCGGGGCCGGCACCGAACGGTGCCGACCCCGCCCGCCGACGGGCGTCAGAGTAGACCGTCGGTGAGGCCCAGCACCCCGCCGGTCGAGGTGGAGGCCTCGCCGTGGGTTGCCGTGTCCCCGCTCACCGAACCACTGACCCCGCCGTCCAGAAGCCCCTTCGTGCCACCGGTGACGGTGCCGGTGACACCGCCCAACAGGCCGTCGACCTGCCCGGTCACACCGCCCACAGTGGAATCGAGGTCCAGCGACGGCACCACGCCACCCGTGTCGCCGGTCAGGCCGAGCCCGCCCAGGGTGTCACCGACACCGAGCGAGCCGACCAGATCGCCGACCTGACTGGTGGTGCCGGGAAGCAGACCGGAGGTGGTGTCCAGCAGCCCGGAACTGGTGCCGTTCACCGCGGACACGGGGTCACCCACCGCGCCGGTGACGTCACCGAGCGCCGGCTCCGTGGTGCGGTCGAGCGGGGCGACCACGTCCGCGTCGAGGGTGTCGGCCACGTCGTGTACGCCGGACAGGTCCGCGCCCACCCCGGTGGGGGTCACACCGACGCCGACTCCCGGGAAGACGGTCGCCCCCGCGGTCACCGTCGACGGGTCGACGGCGATCGTGCCGAGCACCCCGGCCTTGACGTCCACCCCGGAGTGGGAGCTGCCGACGCTGATCTGCTGCGCCACGCTCTGCAACTGGCTGATCGCGTCGGTGGCGTCACCGACCAGCGGGTCGAGGCCGAGCTGCCCGGTCACCGGGGCGACCGGGGCGAGCCCCTGCACCGGGGCGTAGTCCACCACCAGCGGCACCACGTCCTGGACATCGGCGGCCGTGATGTCGCCGAGGCCGGCGGCCCGCAGCGCGCCCTCCGGGTCGAGGTCGAACGCCGACCGGGCATCCGCGTCGGTCAGCAGGTTGAGCACGAAGTCGTGCAGGGTCTGGTCCATGTCGGGGGTTCTCTCCTCGGCGAAACGTCAACGACCGGTGATCGCCGATGACGCTACGGACGGTGCCCGGGACCGGGCATCGGGGACGGTCCCGCAATCCGACCCGTTCGATTAGGGGCATCCGGGCTCTCGTACGTTAGGGGGAGTGGGGGACCGGCGCCCGCCGAAGTTGGGGCTCCTGATGCCGGAGTGATCTCTGGTACGAACGTAGGAGCCCACGGGGTCCCCCGGGGCGGCCCGCATGGGTGGGCCTGTCCGGCCCACCCCACGGCCGACGCGGTCAAGGAAGAAAGCAGATGGCCTACGTGCTCGGGATCGACATCGGCAACACCAGCACCGTCGCCGCGGTCGCCCGGCACCGTGACGGGCACTGGGGTCACCCCGAGCCGGTCGCCCTGCACCCAGGACCGGGGGCGCTGCCGTCGACGTTGCTGCTGTCCGCCGATGGCACGTTCGCCCTCGGTGAGGGTGACGAATCGGAGCGTACCGCCCGGGGGGTGTTGAGCCGGGTCGGCGACGGCGTGCCGCTGCTGCTCGCCGGTGAGCGGTACCGGCCGGAGACCCTCGTCGCGCTGCTCGCCGCGCACGTGGTCGACCAGGTCCACGGTGCCCGGGGCGCGCCGGCCGAGACGATCGTGCTCAGCCACCCCGCCTCCTGGGGGCGCTACCGCCGCGACCTGCTGCACAACGCGCTGTGGGACTACGGCCTGGGCGCGGTGACGCTGCTACCCCGCACAGTCACCGTGGCGGAGGGACACGCCGCCCGGGGCTTCGCCGGTGGAGTCGCCGCCGTCTACGCGCTCGGCGGCAACACCTTCGAGACCGCACTGGTCCGGCGCAACGCCCGGGACCGGTACGAGACCGTCGGCGTCCCCGCGACGCTCGCCCGGTTCGGCGGCGCCGACTTCGACGAGGCGCTGGCCGCACACGTGCGGACCGCGCTCGCCCGGGACCTGGCCGCCGCCGGCCCCGGTGCCCGTACCGCCCTGCGTCAGCTGCCCGTCGAGTGTGAACGGGCCAAACGGGAGCTGACCGTCGGGTCGCAGACCGACGTGGCGTTGTCGCTGCCGACCGGACCCGTCCGGGTGCCGGTGACCAGGCTGGAGTTCGAGGAACTGATCCGGCCGGCCGTGCAGACCACAGTGGAACTGCTGTCGCAGGCCGTCCGCGCCGCCGACCTGGCACCCGGGCAGCTCGACGGCGTGCTGCTGGCCGGCGGCGCCAGCCGGGTACCGCTGGTCGCCGAGCTGCTCGCCACGGCCGGCTTTCCGGTCGAGACCGCACCCGACCCGCAGAACACCGCCGCGGCCGGCGCGGCCGCCGCCGGCACCCGGATGCTGTCCCCACGTCCGCTGCCGACCGGCCCGCCCCCACCGGCCGGCCCACCCGCGACCGTCGGAACCCCCGCGACCGTCGCGACCGCGTCCACCGGGTCCATGGCGCACACCGCCGGCCCGCCCCTGGGCCCGGCCGACGACCTGACCCCCCGCGACGAGCCACCGCCCCGCCCGCCGATCCGCTACCCGCCCCTCGAACTGCCGACACGATCCCGCCGAAAGCTGGCACGCAGCCGGGGACACGAAGGATGACCGCCATGATGACGAGCGCCGTGGCGGACAGCCCGCTGGTCCTCGACGCCGAACCGACCGACCTGCTCGACGCGATCACCGCAGACCCGGCCGCGCCGCTCACCCTCGGGGTGATCGGGCCGGGCGGCCACGGCCGCACCACCTACCTGCAGGAAATGGCCGGTCGGTACGCCCGGGCCGGCGTCACCGTCCGCACCGAAGCACCGGCCACCGACGACGCGTACGCTCCCGACACGGTGCTGCTGATCGACGACGCGCACCTGCTCGACGAGGCCCGGCTGCGCACGCTGCGGCGGCTGGTGACCGACCGCCGGCACCGCATCGCGATCAGCTACCGACCGTGGCCCCGACCGGCGGCCCTGATCGAGCTGACCGACACGCTGCGCCGTGAGGGACGCCAACTCCTGCTCACCCCGTTCACCCGGGCGCGCACCGCCGCGTACCTCGCCGCCGTGCCCCGCCTCGGCCGCCGCCCGGACCTGGTCGACTTCGTGCACAGCCAGACCGGTGGGGTGCCCCGGCACGTGGGATGGCTGGTCGACGGGCTGCGCGAGCAGGAGACGGCCACCGGCGTACCGACCGAACCGCCCCGCCAGGTGGTCCTGCACCTCGGTCCCGACCTGGAACACCTGCCCTCCGATGTGCGACGGCTGCTGATCGCGCTGGCCGCCGGCGTCCCGCTGCCCACCGAAGCGCTGCGCCCACTGCTGAACCGCGAACCGGCGGAGATCGACGACCTCGTGGCCGAAGCCCGCGCGGCCGGGCTGCTCGGCGCCGACGGCCGCCCCACCCCGCTGGTCCGGCGGGCGGTGACCGCGCTGAGCCCGGCCGCCGACCGTACCGCCGTCTGGCATCTGCTCAGCGACCTCGCGCTCAACCGTGGCGCACCGGTGTTGCCGCTGGTGCGCTCGCTGCTGGCGGCCGGCGTCGCCGGTGACTGCCCGGCCGCCACCCTGGAGGCGGCGGCGGAGGAGGCCCTCGGCGGCGAGCCGGCGCTGGCAGCGCACCTGTTCGCCGCGGCGGGCGCCGCCGGTCGACCCACCGGCGTCCGGCAGGCGGTCGCCGCCGCCCTCGCCGGTGACCTCGACCTCGCGCTGCGGCTGGCCGACCGGCTGCTCACCACCGCACCGCCGGACGCCCGGGCGGAGGCCGCCCTCGTTGCCGCCACCGCACTGGCCCACCGTGGACAGACCAACCGCAGCGTGGAGCTGTACCGCTGGTCCGGCGGGGTCAGCGCGCACGCCTTCGCCGCGGTCGGCGCGCTCGCCACCGCCCGTCCCAGCGACCACCCCGAACCCGTCCCGGACAGCCCACCGACGTTGCAGGCCGGTGCCGCCCGACTGATGGCCGACGGGGTACGCGAAACTGTCCACGGCACCCCGTCGGCGGCGCTGTCCACCCTCGTGCAGGCGGCGGCCCTGCTGGAACCGGACGGACGGGCGGTGCTGCTGCCGGACAGTCCCGCCGCCCTGGCGGCGCTGACCGCCGTGCACTGTGGCGAGCTGGACATCGCCGAGCGGGTCCTCGACCGGGCCCTGGCCAGCGGCATCGGCGGGCCGCTGCTGACCGCCCGGCACCGGCTGCTGCGCGCCTGGATCCTGATGGCGCGGGGGCGGATCGCCGCCGCCGGCGAACAACTCGCCGAGGCCACCACCGGCGTCGGGCTGGAGTCCCGCGACCTGCTCTTCGCCGCCGGGTTGACCATGGGCATCGCCCGGCGCACCAGCGACCTCGGCGCGTTGCAGCGCGGCTGGGTGCCGGCGCTGGAGGCGGTGGTCCGCCACCCGGTCGACCTGTTCACGCTGCTGCCGCTGGGCGAGCTGGCCATCGCCGGTGCCCGGCTGGGTGACCTCAGCCGCCTCCAGCCCTACCTGCGGGCCGCCCACGAACTGCTCGGCCGCCTGGACGATCCGCCGCTGTGGCGTACGCCGTTGCACTGGAGCGGACTGCACGCGGCGATCCTGTCCGACGACCCGGTCGCCGCCGACGGGCACGTCAGCGCCCTGCTCGCCGTCGCCGGCCACAGCCGGTACGCCGCCGTGGTGGCCGCTGCGGCCGAGTGCTGGCTGGAGGTGCTGCGCGGCACCGTCGACCCGGTCCGGGTCGAGGCCGCCGCCCGGGGCCTGCACGACACCGGCCTGTGCTGGGACGGCGCCCGGCTGGCCGGGCAGGCCGCCATCCGCACCGCCGACCGGCGGGCGATGACGGCGTTGCTGGACTGCGCACGGGCGCTTCAGGGCCGGTCCGCCGCCGAGGACCGCAAGCCGGCAGCCGGCACCGTCTCGCACCGGCTCAGCGACCGGGAGCGGGAGGTGGCCGAACTGGTCGTCGCCGGTCTCACCTATCGGGAGATCGGGGACCGGTTGTTCATCTCCGCCAAGACTGTGGAGCACCACGTGGCCCGGATGCGCTCGCGGCTCAACTGCGCCAACCGCACCGACCTGTTGGCCCTGCTTCGAACCATTCTGGCTGACCCGTCGTACACCACGAACGGACAGCAGTGGCCCCGACGGGCCGCGAACTGAGCCTCGGACCGGCCCTCACCCGCCGGTTCCGCCAACGAGAGGACCTGCCATGACTTCTGCGGTGGCCACCGCCGACAACCTCAGCCGCGCGCTCGACAACATCGTCGACCGCGTGCCGGGTGCCCAGTTCGCGGTGGTGCTCTCCCCGGACGGCCTGCTGCTGGGCGCCTCGCGGGGCATCGACGATGAACTCGCCAGCCAGCTGTCCAGCATGGTCTGCGGGCTTCAGGCGCTGGGCCTGGCCGCCGCGCGGGTCTGCGGGGACGGCGAACTGCACCAGGTGGTGGTGCAGATGTCCCGGGCGTTCCTGTTCCACGCCACCACCGGAAACGGTGCGGTCCTCGCCGCCGGTATCGACGGCGACGCGGAGGTCGGCGACATGGCGTACGAGGTGGCCATGTTCGTCGCGCAGGCCGGCGACCACCTTCCGGTGTACCTGGAGCCGGTGGTGCAACGCGTCGCGCTCCGGTGATCGCCGGCGTCGCGGTCAGCCCCGGTCGCGGTGTGCGTCGTACTGCGGTGCCGGGTTCGCCACCTGCCAGAACTCGGCGGGCAGGAACGTGATGACATCGTCGTACTGACCGGCTTCGACGGCCTCGCGGATGGTGTCGAGGACCGCCCGGATGCCGGCCGCCGCCAGGTCGGGGTCGACGTCTGCCCGCCCACCGACCCGCTGCACGAACACGTCGAGGCCGAAACGCTCGGCGTCCTCATGTGGGCCGAACGCGTACGCCCGCAGCCCTTCCGGGAGTTGCCCGGCGAGGTCGCGCGCCTCACCGCCGTCGATCCGCTCCGCCAGGGTGGTAAGCGTGGCCCGCGCGATGGCGGTCGCCTGCTCGGCCGAGGTCCCGGTGCGGCTCGCCACAGAGTCGATGAACTGGTCGTCGTCCACCTCGCCGTACCCCTCTCGCCGCGGATCCGGCGTCTACCCGCCCACCGGGGTCCCAAACGAACGCGTCCTGCGCCGCCGTCGGCTCCCGCATGATCGGATCGGGCCAGGACGATCGGGCGCGACAAGGGGCGCGCGGGCCAGCCTTGGAGGCGAAAGGAGGCCTCAATGATCTCGGCACTCAACCGGCTTGTCGACCTCGTCGAGGAGCACCTCACCGCGGAGATCGACGTCACCGGGGCGGCCCGGGCGCTCGGCACGACCGAGTACCACCTGCGCCGGATGTTCTCGTCGCTGGCCGGCATGCCGCTGTCGGAGTACGTGCGTCGGCGGCGCATGACCGTCGCCGCCGCCGACGTCGTCCGCGGCGAGGACGACCTGCTCACGATCGGTGTGCGGTACGGGTACGGCTCCACGGAGGCGTTCGGACGCGCGTTCCGGGCCGTCCACGGCGTCGGCCCCGGTGACGTACGCCGCGACGGAGGCCCCCTGCGTACCCAACCACAACTCAGGTTCCGCCTGACCGTCGAAGGGAGCATCCCTGTGGACACCCGCATCGTCGACCGCCCCGCGTTCCGACTCATCGGACACGCCACCCGGGTTCCGCTCATCCACCAGGGCGTCAACCCGCACATCCAGCGGCACGTCACCGCGCTGCCGGCCGAGGAGCACCAGCGGCTCAAGGAACTCGGCGACATCGAGCCGGGAGGCCTGCTCCAGGTGACCGACGATGTCGCCCCCGACGCCGTCGAAGGCACCGAGCTGACCTACCTGCACGGGGTCGCTGTCGCCCGCGACACCTCGGTCCCCGACGACCTCGACAGCATCGAGGCGCCGGCCGGTACGTGGGCGGTCTTCCGCACCGCCGGACCGTACCCGCAGAAGCTGCAACAGGCCTGGGCCGCGACCGCGTCCGAATGGTTCCCGTCGAACCCGTGGCGGCTGCGGCCGGGTCCGTCGATCGTCGCGATCCTCGATCGTGCGGCCGATTTCAGCACCGCCACCTGTGAGCTGTGGCTGCCCGTCGAACCAAGCTGACGGGTACCGGCTCGGGATGCTGGTGACAGCCGGTGGGCCCGCCGCACAGGTGGCCGCACAGGTGGGCCCACCGGTGGCCGGGACTTCCGGAAGTATCTTGACGTGTTTGGTGGGATCGTTACGATCTGCGCAATGACCGGCCCTGCCCCGACCGACGTCCACCCCGCCTGGTTGCCGCCTGAGGTGTTCCGTGCCGTCGGCTCCCGGCACTGTCTCGTACTCGGCGCCGGAGGGCTCGTCGACACGGTCGTCGCCGAGGTCGAGCGGGCCTGCGCCGAGCACGGCGGCAGCGTCCGGCGGGAGGTGGAGGGGCCACCGCCGAGCCTGGTGCTCGCCCTGGTCCCGGCCGTCGGCGACGGCGGCCCCGCCGAACTCGACGCCGCCCTGGCCGAGCTGGAAACGGCAGGCGGTGGGCCGCTCGGCGCGGAAGGCTACGCCCTGGCCCGCCACGGCGAGGTCACGGTGCTCCTCGCCGACCAGCCGGCCGGGCTGCTCTACGGGCTGTTCCACCTGACCCGCCTCGGCGAATCGGCATTCGGCGCACCGTACGCGGCGCAGCCGCACCGTCCCGCGATGCGCCGCCGCATGCTCGACCACTGGGACAACGTCGACGTGCACCCGGTGATGGGGCAGGTCGAACGCGGCTACGCCGGCGGGTCGATCTTCTGGCAGGCCGGCCACCCCCGGCGGGACCGCGGCCGGGTCCGGGCGTACGCGCGCCTGCTCGCCGCCTGTGGCATCAACGCGGTGACGGTGAACAACGTCAACGTCCACGCCACCGAGGCACGGCTGCTCACCGAGCGGCTCGACGACGTCGCCGAACTCGCCGACGAGTTTCGCCCGTACGGCATCCGGGTGCACCTGTCGGTCACCTTCGCCGCGCCGGTCGTGCTCGCCGGCCTGTCCACCGCGGATCCCCTCGACGACGCGGTGCGGGCCTGGTGGGCCCAGACCACCCGAGCGGTGTACGCCCGCATCCCCGACTTCGGTGGCTACGTCGTCAAGGCCGACTCGGAGGGACAACCGGGCCCGTTCAGCTACGGCCGCGACCACGCCGACGGAGCGAACCTGCTCGCCGAGGCATTGGCCCCCCACGGAGGCGTGGTGCACTGGCGGGCCTTCGTCTACAACCACCGGCAGGACTGGCGTGACCGCTCCACCGACCGGGCCCGGGCCGCGTTCGACCACTTCGCCCCGCTCGACGGCCGCTTCCGGGACAACGTCATCGTGCAGGTCAAGCATGGCCCGATGGATTTCCAGACCCGGGAACCCGTCTCTCCGGTGATCACGGCGATGCCTGGCACCCGGATGGCGGTGGAGTTCCAGGTGACGCAGGAGTACACCGGCCAGCAGCGGCACGTGTGTTACCTGGCTCCCTGGTGGAGCGAGGTGCTGCGGTTCGGCTGGAGCGACGACGGACATACCGTCGCCGGCGTGGCCGCCGACGGCGGCGGCCTGGTCGCCGTCTCCAACGTGGGCGACGATCCGTTCTGGACCGGGCATCCGCTGGCCCAGGCCAACCTGTACGCCTTCGGCCGGCTGGCCTGGGATCCGCAGCTGCGACCGGCTGAACTGCTCGACGAGTGGATCGAGCTGACCTTCCACCCGGACACCAGCGCCGACCCGGACCTGCTCCGCCGCACCCTGCACGAGATCATGGACGATTCGTGGCGCACCTACGAGCGCTACACCGCCCCGCTGGGCGTGGGATTCATGGTGCGACCGGGACTCCACTACGGCCCCGACGTCGACGGATACGAGTACAGCCGCTGGGGCACGTACCATTTCGCCGACCGCGACGGCGTGGGCGTGGACCGCACCCGGGCCACCGGCACCGGCTTCACCGGCCAGTACCCGCGGCCGTGGTCCCGGGTGTACGAATCCCCGGACACCTGCCCCGACGAGGTGCTGCTCTTCTTCCACCACGTGCCGTACGAGCATGTGCTGCACAGCGGCCGCACCGTCATCCAGCACATCTACGACACCCACTTCGACGGGGTGGCCGAGGTGGAGGCGGCCTGCCTGCGGTGGAAGTCGCTGGTCGGCCTGGTGGACGCGGCGGTGCACGCCCGGGTGACCGAGCGGCTCGACGAGCAGCTGCGCTGCGCGCGGGAGTGGCGCGACCAGATCAACGCCTACTTCCACCGCAAGTCCGGGGTGCCCGACGCGCACGGCCGGCTCCTGCACTGAGCCGGGGCGTCGGCGACCCCGAGCTGCGGCGACGGGCTCGTCGACGGCCGGTCCGCCTCAGGGCGCCTCGGCGCGGTAGAAGGCGAAGCGGCCGAACCACGCCTTACCCCCGCCGTTGCTCGCGACGCCGGTCAGGCCGGCGTCGCCCAGCGCGGCCAGCACCCGCTCGGGGAGACTGGCGGCCACCCGGGCGTTGCGGTGAGCCATCCCGCCGCCCCGCCCGGACGGTGTGCCGTCGATGTCGAGCAGGTGCAGTTCACCGCCGCGCCGCAGCACCCGCCTGACCTCCCGCAGCGCCCTGGTCCGCTCGTCGTCGTCCAGGTGGTGCAGCATGAACGCGGACAGCACCCGGTCGACGCTGTCGTCGGGCAGCGGCAGCGCGCCGGCGAACGCCTGCTCGTACCGGATCGGCAGTCCGCTCCGGGCCGCCTTACGGCGGGCGCGGCGCAGCGCGGCGGGGTCGGGGTCGATGCCCAGCGCGTCGGTGTCCCGGAGGCGACGCCCGAGCGCGGTCAGGAGGTTGCCGGTACCACAGCCAATCTCCAGGATCCGCTGGCCGGACCGGAGGTTCGCCCGGTCCATCAGCTGCCCGTGGATACGCCCGACACCGGCGAGGCGGGAGAACGGATCGTAGAGCGGGAGCAGCCAGTGCTTACCCATACCGGGCAGGTACTGCTGGGCGTCCGTGGGGTGCGGCTGTCCGGTCATGTGACGCTCCGATGTCAGATGAAGTTCGGTCGTACTCTCAGCGTCATGGAGCACGACACCGTGGACAATGGCGCAACTGTGGGCCGGATGCGACGAAGTTCGGTTCCAGCATCCCGTGCCGTCGGGGTGACCGGGCAGGGCGTGCCGGTCATCGGGTTCGGTCGGGTGGCCGGCCTCGCCCCCGTCGCCGTGGCCCGTGTCCCACAGGGCACGCCGATCCTGGACCCGGCCGCCGGCGGTGCCCACGCCCACGACTTCCTGGTGCTCTTCTACGCGCACCGCGCCGACGGCAGGCTGGTGATCGACAGCCGCAGGTGGACGGTGACCGACGGGGACCTGTTCGTCATCGCGCCAGGGCAGGTCGTTTCCCTCCTCGACCCGATCGAGACGACGGTCAACGACGGGTGGGCGGTGTCGTTCCCGACCGACGTGGTGCGGCCCGGGACGTCGGGGGCCTACTCGTCGTGGCGGTCACACCCATTGCTCCTCCCGTTCGCCCACGGCACCCACCGGGCACAGCGGCTGCGCATCCCACCGTCCGACCGAGCGGGCTGGCTCGAGCGCTTCGCCTCGCTGGACACCGAGCTGCGCGCCCGGCGCGACGGGCACCAGGAGGCGGCCCTCGCCCACCTGACCCTGCTTCTGGTGGCCGCGGCCCGGTTGCCGACCGGCGTCGCCGACCAGCTGCGATCGGCGGAGGAACCGCTGCTCGCGGCCGTCTTCGACGTCATCGAGCGGCGCTATCAGGAACCCATCTCGCTGGCCGATGTCGCCGCCGAACTGGCGCTCACCGCCGGGCATCTCACCACCGTGGTACGCCGCAAGACCGGCCGGACCGTCCAGCAGTGGATCGCGCAGCGCCGCATGCAACAGGCCCGCCTGCTGCTCACCGACACCAACCTGACCGTGGCGACGATCAGCCGCCGGACCGGCTACCCCGACGTCAGCTACTTCATCAAACGCTTCCGCGCGGAACACGGGGTGACCCCGACCCAGTGGCGCGACGCCGCCCCCGGCACGCCGTGACCGACCGTCGTCACGGATTGTCTGTCGGTCCCGGCGCGTAGCGTGCGGAAACGTTCGCGACGAAGGAGCAGAGATGATTCACAGTAACGGCAGCCCGGATTTCGAGCCCGCAGCCCGCGCGCTGAAGGCGCTGCTGCCCGGGGTGACCGATGACCGGCTCGCCGCGCCCACTCCGTGCCAGAGCTGGGCGGTCGGCGAGCTGCTCGACCACCTCATGGGGCTGACGCTCGCGTTCCGGACGGCGGCCGAGAAGGGACCGGATCCCGCGCCGAACGGTCCGGGTGACCCCTCCGCCGACAGGCTCGACGCCCAGTGGCGCAGCCGGCTACCGGTGCAGCTCGACGAGTTGGTTTCCGCATGGCGCGGTTCGGCCGCATGGACGGGCGAGACCGCGGTCGGCGGGGTCATGCTGCCGGCCGAGATCATGGGCGTCGTCGCGCTGAACGAACTGGTCGTCCACGGATGGGATCTCGCCAGCGCGACCGGGCAGCCGTACGACATTGACGACCAGACCCTCGACACGGTCCACCGCCTGGTGTCCCAACAGGCCAGCAGCGACGGCACCCCCGGCCTGTTCGGCCCGTCGATCACCCAACCCGCCGACGCTCCGCTGCTCGACCAGGTTCTCGGGCTCACCGGCCGCAACCGTGAATGGACGCCCTGACGATCGGTGACCCGGCAGCAACTTGAGGCATTGGATGCCCGAGCCTCAAGTGACGCCGACTGTCCGCAGTGAGGGGCGACGCGCGGCGTAGATCCGTCCGGCAATGCCCGGTGGTGTCAGATATCTGATGGTGTTCACGTGTTGATCCGTCAGATGTCGATCGCGAGGATGGTCACCTGATTCGAGACGGCGGTCGCGTCCGTTTCATTAATTCTGACTGGTCTGGCCGGGTATGGGGTCTGATTTCTTCATCAGCTATACGGGTGCGGATTCCGCGTGGGCCGAATGGGTCGCGGTCGAGCTGGAGGCGGCGGGCTACTCCACTGTGCTCCAGGCGTGGGACTTCACTCCGGGCACGGACTTCCTGCACAAGATGCAGGAGGCGACCACCTCTGCGCGGCGGACCGTGGCGGTGTTGTCGCCGGACTACCTCGGTTCCGCGTTCGGCGAGGCGGAGTGGCGGGCGTCGTTCGCCAAGGACCCCAGCGGTGAGCTGGGGCTTCTGGTGCCGGTACGGGTACGCGATTGTCGGCCGCCCGGGTTGCTGGCGACCCGAGTGTGGGTGGACCTGGTCGGCACCCACGAGGCGCAGGCCCGCGAGCGACTGTTGACCGGGGTGAACCGGAACCGCCCGCGACCGACGTCGGCGGTTTTCCCAGGCGAACAGTCTGCCTCGGCTGCACTGCCGGCCAGATCTCCGCGGCCGTTTCCCGGACCGCCCGACGCTACGCCGGCGGTAGTGTCGAACCTCCCGCCCGCGAATCCGGGCTTTGTCGGCCGGGAAACCCAGCTGACCCAGATTCAGCAGGGACTGGAACGGCGAGGGCGGGTGGCGCTCTGTTCACGTGACCGAATGGCCGGTATCGGCAAAACGCAGCTCGCGTTGGAGTTCGCCAACCGCCACGGCGACGCCTACGAGGTGGTCTGGCTGGTGCCCGCCGAGCAGGCCGATCTGATCGGTGGGCAATTGGCTCAGGCGGCGGCGAAGGCAGGGCTGGTCGCCTCCGACGTGACCACCCCCGCGGCGGTGCAGGCGATACACACCGCCTTGGAGGGGGGCCGACGATGGTTACTGATCTTCGACAACGTCGACGACCGGCAGCAGGTGGTGAGGTGGCTACCACCACGCGGCGGACACGTGATCATCACGTCCCGCAATCCCGGATGGCACGAGGATGCTGTCCCGGTCGAGGTCGGCCTGTTCGACCAGAACGAATCCGCCGACCTGCTGCGGCGGCGGGTCCCCGCCCTCGGCGAATCGGACGCCGGCCGCTTGGCAGAGGCACTCGGGCACCTGCCGCTGGCCGTGGCCCAGGCCGCGAGCGTGATCGCCGAGACCGGCATGTCCGCCCGGGAGTATCTTGACCTGCTCGACAAACACTCCACCGTGATCCTCGACCAAGGCCGCCCGGCGACCTACCCGGTGTCGCTGGCTGCCGCCGTCAACCTGGCTGTCGACCGTCTCGAACAGCACGAACCCGCTGCGGCGCACCTGGTGACGCTGCGCGCGACGATGGCGCCGGAACCTGTCCCGCTGACCGTGTTCACCCAGTCCCTCGACAGACTTGCCCCACCGCTGCGCGACCTCGATCCGGTCGGCTTCTACCGGGTCGTGTCCACTCTCACGGCGCATGGGTTGGCCGGTGCCAGCGCCGACGGGCTGCACATGCACCGGCTCACCCAGGCGGTGGTCCGCCACCGCGCACACAGCACGATCGACGAAGCGCGGACCTACGCCAGCGTGTCGCTGGCCGCGGCCACGCCCACCGACACCGACGACCCCGCCTTCTGGCCACAATGGGCGGCCCTGGCACCACACCTCATCGCCGCCGACCCCGCAACCAGCACACACCCGCCGCTGCGGGAGGCCGCCTGCCGGCTCGTGCTGTACCTGCTCCGCCGCGGGGAGTTACACACTGCACACGCCCTCGTCCGGGACCTGTATCAGTCCTGGCAACGCCTCCTCAGCCCAGACCACCCGCACACCCTCAAGGCAGCCACCGAATACGCCCACGCCCGGTACGCCCTCGGCGCGATCCGCGAAGCGCACGACATCATCACCGACACCCTGCCGCGCTACCGCCGTGTCCTCGGCGAAGACCACCCCGACACCCTGCGCTCCGCCCACGACCTCGCCACCACCCTGCACGCGCTCGGTGACTACACCGAGGACCGCACCCTGTCCGAGGACACCTTGGCCCGTTGCCGCCGGGTGCTTGGTGACGACCACCCTGACACCCTGCGCTCCGCCCATGGCCTCGCCAACACCCTGTATGCGCTCGGTGACTACACCGAGGACCGCGCCCTGTCCGAGGACACCTTGGCTCGCTGTCGCCGGGTGCTTGGTGACGATCACCCCCAAACCTTGCGCTCCGCCCAGAGCCTCGCCACAACCCTGCATACGCTCGGTGATCACAACGGGGCCCGTGCCCTGTCTGAGGACACCTTGGCGCGCTCTCGCCGGGTGCTTGGTGACGACCATCCTTCAACTCTGCGCTCCGCCCATAGCCTCGCCACAACCCTGCATACGCTCGGTGATCACAACGAATGCCGCGCCCTGTCCGAGAACACGTTGGCGCGCTCTCGCCGGGTGCTTGGTGACGACCACCCTGACACCCTTCTCTTTGCGTTTGGCCTGGCAGTCTCCTATGCCTCCACCGGAAGGCTCATCGACGCGCGAAGGCTGATCGACGACACATTAAGCCGAAGCGTCCGTAAGTTTGGACACAATCACCCCCGGACGATGAAGATCCGCGAAGTGCGACGGGAGATTGCCGCGAGGATGGGAGGAAACACGAGCCCTGGGAGAAACAGGCGTCGACCCAAGAACCCAAGAAGGCCTAAATAGCGTGGTGGCAATGAGGGCGGGGACCATCAAAACGATCCCGATCCTTCAATAAGTGCGCGGACTCAACTCGGCAAGAGCGTGGGTTGGGCGGTAGTGCGCTCAGCGGCAACGTAGTCGCTCCTGTGTGGACTTCGAAGGGTCCCGCCGCTGCTGGGGACGGCCCTGCTCAGGGTGCCGGGCCGCGCACCGCTCGGTCAGGTGATCTGTTCGGCGAGCGCGACCATGATGCCGGCCGGGCCGCGCAGGTAGCAGAGCCGGTAGCTGTTCTCGTACTGCACCAGTTCGCCGACGAGTTCGGCTCCGTGCGGCCGCAACCGGTCGAGAATCTCCTCGATGTCGTCGACGGCGAACATGACGCGATGTGCGCCCAACGTGTTCGCCGGCGCATGCGGGTCACCGACCTGGCTCGACGGGCTGTGGTACTTGGTCAGCTCAAGCCGTCCGTGGCCGTCCGGCGTGCGCATTATCGCGATGTCCGATCGGACTCCCTCGAGCCCGACCAGGCGATCCACCGCGCTGCCTTCGACTGTCGCCTCGCCTTCGAGTTCCAGGCCGAGTTCGGCGAAGAACGCCTTGGCGGCGGCGAGGTCGTCGACGACGACGGCGACGTTGTCCATCCGCTGGATCGTCCCTCGTTCAGGGTGGCGGTTCCGTTGGGCGGTGTCCTCCATGATGCTCCTTTCCGGGTCGGCCGCACTGCGCGTCGGCCGCTTCGAACAGTTCGCGCTCCCGCTGGGGATCGTAGGATGCGTCCGAGGAGCGCTCGGCCCGCCCGAGGTTCACGTAGGACCCGCTCGGTGCCACGGCCGGGCCGGTCGCCACCCGGGCCAGGTGGTGACCGGCGGTCCGCGGGCTCACCGACAGCGGTGTGAGGGTGAGCAGCGGCAGCACCCGGGCGGCCGCGAATCGTGCGATCGGACCCGCGTCGCGGGTCAGTCCGGTGCCGGGGACAAAGCCCGGATTCCAGCTGTACACCTCGGTGCTGCCGCCCAGTCGCCGCGCCCACTCGTGCACCAGATAGATGACGGCGAGCTTGCTTGTCGAGTAGGCGGTCCGCCCGGCGACCGAGGTGTGCGGCCCGTCGGGACGGGCCAGTTCCGCCGGAGGTCGCCACACCGGTGCGGGCGCGAGCCCCAGGTTGTGCCGGAAGTCCCCGAAGTGGGTGTCCGAGGCCGTGATCACCGCTCGTCGTAGCTGGTCGCCGACCAGTCGCAGCAGCAGGTGGTTGGCGAGCACGTTCACGGCGAACGTCACCTCGTACCCGTCGGCGCTGCGCCGGGCCCCGCTGGTCACCTGTAGTCCCGCGTTACCGACGAACGACGTCACGCGGGCCCGCTGCATGACGTGGTGGGCCGCGGCGCGTACCGAGTCGAGGGACGCCAGGTCGGCGCGCACGCCGTACACCTGCGGGTTTCCGCTCTTGGCGCGCAGTGCCTCGGCCAGCCCGCCGGTGCGGTCGGTCACGAACATCTGCAGGCCCGGGTTCGTCGCGAGCATCGCGACCGCCGCGTGCCACCCGATTCCCCGGCTGGCACCGGTCATCAGCATCGTCTCGTCCATGCCCCGACTGTGGCCGCCGCAGCGACGCGCAGCCAGCGCCCGGTGCGACGGTAGGACCCGCAGTACCAGGAACAGCCTCGGGCCGGTCGGGATACTGGTGGGGTGACAAGTGCGTTCGGTGCCGCCGTGCGAGCGTGGCGGGACCGGCTCTCCGTCGCCGACACGGGCCTGCCCGCGACGGCCCGCCGTCGGGCGGCCGGTCTGCGCCGCGAGGAGCTGGCGTCCCTCGCCGGTCTGTCGGTCGACTACGTGGTGCGCCTGGAGCAGGGCCGCGCGCGCTCAACCCGTCCCCGCAGGTCGTCGCGGCTCTGGCCCGGGCCCTACAGCTCAACGCTGCCGAGCGCGACCACCTGTACCGCACCGCGGGTCTCCTGCCACCCGCCGCAGGTGACGTGAGCACCCACATCCCGCCCGGCGTGGCCCGCATCGCCGCCCGCCTGGGCGACGTCCCCCTGGCCGTGTTCTCGGCTGACTGGACGCTGCTCACCTGGACTCCGCTGTGGGCGTCCCTGCTCGGCGATCCGGCGGTCGTGGCTCCGGACGGGCGCAACCTCCTGCGGATCCTCTTCATGCCGGGCGCGTCGTTCGCCTGGCCGCGCGTCACCTCCGACGGTGTCTCCGCGGCCCTGCCGGCCGCCCTCGTCGCCGACCTGCGCACCACGGCCGCCGCCCACCCGCACGACCGTCGGCTGGCGGCGCTTGTCGCCTCGTTGTACTCCGCTGAAGCGCCGCAGCACACCTGGCCGGACAGTCACTTCGTCAACGGCCGCACCGGTCCAGGCGCTCCCAGGGCCAATCGGTGGCGATCCAGTCCGCGACGGCGGTGGCCAGCGGCACGTCGAGGTCTGCCCGGTCGGCCCGCACCCAGGACTGCACGGTCACGTCGTACTCCGCGGAGGCCGACGGGTAGAGGTAGACGCAGCCGATGACGTCGCCGTCGACCGGGTCGAGGACGGTGAAGGTGAACCCGGCGCCCCTGGTGAAGTCGTCGGCATGACGGCGCAGATCGGAGAGGTTCTTCTCCAGCGACATACCGCTGAGCGGTGGCCAGTTGCCGTCCGGGTAACCAGGCGTGGCGCGGATGTGTTCGATGCTCGACATCCAGGCGGCGTGGTCCGCCACGTTGTGCTGCGGACCCAGCGGTTCGAGGTGGAACCGGTCGGCGACCAGCGACGTTGGCGGGGTGAAGCCGGGTGGTACGAAAGCGTCCGAGGTCATGGGCCAGGACGCTACTGCTCTGGCCGGCCCTCACGCACCCGACTTCAGTTCGGCGAGCGCGAGGTCGGCCGTCCCCACCTTCGGTCGCTGCGGGCTCTGCGCACGCCTGATCGCCCGACACCAGCCGGTCGGGCATCCGGGCATCGGCACACTCGGACACCGGCGGCGCGTGCCAGGGTCACCCGCGAACGAGTTCGCGACCACCCGCCAGCGACAACGTCTGCCCGTTGACATGACCGTTCGCCGCCGAGGCCAGATAGGTGACCGCGGTGGCGACGTCCTCGGGAGTGCAGATGCGGCCGGTGGGGGTCTTCTCCGACTCGGCCGCGACCGCTTCCGGTCCCAGGAACGGGGCGGTCAGTGCCTTGTCGGTGAGGGTGAAGCCGGGGCGCACGATGTTTGTCAGAATCCCGTGGCGGGCTTCCCGGACGGCGAGCACCCGCGCGGCGGTCTCGAGCGCGCCCTTCGCTGTGGCGTAGGCGAGTGGCCCCGCCATGGGTTGCGCGACGATGTCGGTGGACACGACGACGATGCGTCCCCAGCCGGCGGCACGCATGGTTGGCAGAGCCGCATCGATCAGAGCCGCCGGACCGACGGCGTTGACGGCCAGCGACGTGGTGAGGCCACCGATCTCGTCGGTGTCGAAGGAGGGCCACTGCACGGCGTTGGCGATCAGGGCGGAGACCGGCCCGAGACGTTCGCTGATCTCCTCGATGACGCGTGGCATGGTGGTGGGGCTGCGGTGATCCAGGTGGATGGCGCAGGCCCGGCCGCCGGCCTGCGTGATGGCCTCGACCACGTCCAGGGCACCGCCGTGGTTGGTGTACCAGGACACGCCGACGGAGGCGCCCTCGGCCGCCAGGTGCAGGGCGGTGGCTCGGCCGATGGCCCCGGAGGCCCCGGTGACGAGGGCGACCCTGTTCGACAAACCGGTTTCCATCATCATCTCCATAGCCGGCTATAGGTTAGCCGACTATGCAACAGGGTGTGGTGGCTCGTCAACTCGTACACTGCCCGGGTGGAACTGACGGATGTCCTGGCCACCAACAAAGCCCTGGTCAAGGTGGCCAAGCTGTACCGGAGCGCGCAGGCCGACGTGCTCAGCGCGCTCGCCCTGCACCCGGGGCAGGACGTCCTGCTGTGGATGCTCGGCCAGGAACCCGACGGTATGACGATCTCTGAGATAGCCGCCCGGCTCGGCGTGGAACAGCCCACGGTGACCCGCAGCCTCAGTCGTCTCGACCAGGGTGGCTGGTTCATCAGGGAATCCGTACCGGAAGATCGGCGCGCCACCCGGATCCAGCTGACCCGGAAGGGTCGGGCCGCCATTCCAAAGATCGAGGCGGCCTGGCGAACGCTCGCCGAAACCGCGACGGCCGGCATGGCGACCGACCAACGGGCCACATTTGTCGAACTACTCGAAAAAGTACGCGGAAACCTCCTCACCCTCACCGCCGAGACCGAGTGAGAGCGCGTCGCCGGCCACCTGTCCACGCTGGACGAGCTTTGACGCTGACTCCGGCCCCGCCGGGTAGGATCTGTCGATCGACGGTGGCATGCCGTACACGCGCACCGCGCTCGCCGAGGATCTGGCGGCGCTCGGGGTACGGCGCGGTTCGGTGCTGCTGGTGCACTCCTCGTTCAAGGCGCTCGGTTGGGTCTGCGGCGGCCCGGTCGCGGTGGTCCAGGCTCACTCGACGAACTCCTCGCTGATGATGTCGGTCATCGGTGCGGCGCCACGGACCAGCGCCAGCACCAGCACCGAGCCGAGGGCGGCGAGTGCCGCCTCGGAGGCGACCATGGTGAGCGCCGTCGCCGCCACCAGCAGCAACGCGGTGCCGACGGCGACCACCGGGGTACGCAGCACGAAGTACCCGGCCAGCCGGAACACGTCGCGCAGCCGGAACGTGAACAGCGACGTGATCACCAGCGCGTTGACCCCGACCACCGACACCCCGGCACCGACCAGCACCAGCGGCACCGCCCACCAGCCGGGCACCCCCGCCGCCGGCAGGTTTACCAGATTGACCGCGATGACGGTCAGCCACAGCAGGGTCGGCACCCAGACCAGTAGCGAACCGGTCAGGTTGGCCCGGTACCCGCGCCAGAACAACCGCCACGGGTGCAGCTCGGTCAGGTCGAGACGCTGCCGGTGCAGGGCGTACAGCGCGGCGGAGAAGGCCGGGCCGAGCGGCACCGCACAGACCGCGACCAGCGGCAGGTTGCTCACGTGCCGCTCCAGCGCGAACAGCGCCACCAGGCCGGGCGCCGCGCAGACCAGCAGCAGCAGCTCCACCACCAACAGCGTGTAGATCAGCGCCGCCCCTCGGGACAGCGGGCCGGTGCCGAACTCCCGGCGGGCGGCGGTGCTCACGACGGCTCCCGGCCCAGCAGCCGACTCTCGTCCCACCACGGTGGCGTCTCGTCGGTCACCGGGCTCACCTCGGCCAGGGTCACCTCGTGCCGAGCCAGGTGCAGGTCCAGCTCGACGCGGCCGGCCAGCACCGGCAGCGAGCCGTGCCGTCGGGCCGGCTCGGCGGCCTGCCGCAGGACGTCCAGTTGGCGGGCGGTGGGGGAGGGCGGTCGGCCCAGTTCACCCCAGGCCCGCCAGGCGTTGCCGGACTCCTCGCTGACCGAGGAGCGCAGCAGGAACGCGGTGCGGGCGGTCGGGTCGGCTACCGGCAGCGACAGGCGTACCGTGTGGCCGTCCACCGGGTCGCGGCCGGTGACGTCGACCGGAGCCCAGGCCAGCACGGCGATCCGGCCCGTGTCGTCGCGGGTGACCAGGTGGTCCGCGCCCCGGGCCAGGATCTGCTCGCCCAGCCGGTTCATGAAGGCGTACAGGTGATAGGTGGGTTTGCGGATCTGACGGTGGGTGAGCAGCCCGAAGCCGCCGTGGAACAGCGTGGTCGGGATGCCCACCTCCTCGAACACGTCGCTGAAGGTCCAGTACGCGAAGGAGTCGACCAGGTCGCCGCCGCCGGCCAGCACCGGGGCGAGGTAGGCGGCGTGGAAGGCGGTGTCGTGGATGGGGTTGTCCGGCCGGTACGAGCTGTTGAACTCCGTGATGTGCACCGGCAGGTCCGCCAGTGCGGTGCCGGCGAGCAACCGGCGGGGGCTGGCGAACTGCTCCAGCAGCCGCTGCGCCGGTGCCAGGGTCTGGTGTACGCCGAAGGGCACGTGCTGGGCCGGGCCGGAGGTGTAGGCGTGCCGGCTGACGAAGTCGATCGGCACCGCACGGTCGGTGACGAACTCGGCGAACCGGGGTAGCCAAGCGTCGTCGGCGCCGGGGGAGAGTGCCGGGCCACCGACCTGAAGGTCGGCGTCGACGTCCTTCACCGCGTGCGCGGTCACCTCGTAGAGCCGGTGGTAGGCGTCGGCGTCCGCGTCCTGCCAGAAGTCCTTCAGGTCGGGCTCGTTCCACACCTCGATCGGCCAGCCACGCACCTCGTCGAGGCCGTACCGGTCGACGAGGTGGCCGATGGTGGCCCGGACCAGGTCGGCCCATTCGGTGTGCGACCGGGGTGGCGTGACGTTGCCGCGCCACCAGAAGACCGTCTGGTCGCCGCTGGCCAACCCGGCGGGCATGAAACCCAGCTCCACGAACGGTCGGACGCCCAGCTCGAGGTAGGCGTCGACGACCTGGTCGAGGTAGCCGAAGGCGTGCCGGACCTGGCGTTGGCCCCGGTGGTCGTACGGTCGGTGCACCCCGACGCCGTCGCTGAGCAGGCCGTGCCCGCGGATGTACCGGAAGCCGATCTCGCGTTGCACCAGGGCCAGTGAGTCCTGGTAGTCGCGCCGCAGGGCCAGGTCGAGCCGGCCGGTGCCGACGGCGAGGCGCCACGCGTCGCTCAGCCGGCCGACGGGTTGCTCCGCAACGGTGATCCGCATCGTCGTCCCTGTGCTCGGGTGGAAGGTGCCCGGTCCGGTCGCGCCGACACGACCGGACCGGGCAGGTCTGCTAGTTCTTCTCCTGGAAGCGCTTGTGCGCCCCGTTGACCATCTCCAGGTAGGCGTCCATGTTCTTGCTCTTCAGCTCCGCCACGTACGCGTCCCATTCGGCGAAGTCACGCTGCCCGAGAACGAACTGGAGCGTGGCCTGGTAGACGTGGTCCTTCAGCGGGGTCTCCCAGAGCGACACCTGCTCGCGTTCCTCGTCGTTGAGCGGGTACGGCGGCGGCACCGTCTTCGGAGCGCGGGCGTTCATCACCTGCTGGAACTCCTGCTCCTCGGGCGAGAAGAACCCCTGCACCAGCTCGGGCTTGCCGCCGTAGGAGAAGACGCCGTTGCCGAAGCCGAAGTCCTTCTGCAGGTGCTTCGGTGCACCCGGGTTCAGGCCGATCATGTCGACCTCCGGCGCGAGGGTGGGCTTGCCGGCGGCGTCCCTGACGAAGGTGGTGCCCTCGACGCCCCACTTGGCGAACTCCTGGCCCGCGTCGGAGTACCAGAGCCAGTCGACGAACTGCATCATGGCCACGAAGTTCTTGCTCTCCCGGGCCTTCGAGGAGATCATCATGCCGTTCTCGAGTCGGCTGGCCGGGTTGATCTCGCCGGCCGGGCCGATCGGCAGCGGGATCTTGGTGATCTTCGCCTTCGGGTTGGTCGCCGCCAGGTCCGGTCGGTAGTCGTTTACCAGCGTCTGGGCGTTGCTGCTGATCACGAAGGACTTGCTGTTGGCGAGCTTCTGCCGGGCCAGATCGTCGGTCTGGGTGAAGCTCTCCGGGTCGAGCAGCTTCTCCGCCACCAGCTTGTTGAGGTACTGCAACATCTGCTTGTACTGCTCGGTGGCGCCGGTGTACTCGAACTGCTGCGCCTGGGCGTTCCAGGTGACGTGCTGGAAGTTCCAACCCGCGCCCTCCAGGCCGTACGACGCGGCCAGCATGTTGAGCAGGTTACCGGCCGGGTTGGGCTGGCTGAACCGGTCGGAGAACGGGTAGACGTCCGGGTACGCCGCCTTCATCGCCTTGAGCATGGTGTAGACCTCGTCCCAGGTCTTCGGGACCTGGAGGTTCAGCTCTTCGAGGATGTCGGTGCGGACCGCCAGGGAGTACTCGTGCCAGGGCTTCTCGTGCAGGCCGGGCAGCAGGTAGTACTTGCCGTCCTGCTGGCGCAGCGTGTCGATCTCAGCCTTGAGATTCCACTTCTCGATCTTGTCCTTGAAGTTCGGCATCAGATCGAGGTAGTCGCTGACCGGCAGGATCGCCCCCGAGGAGACGTACGCGTGCACGTCCGGCGGATAGGTCTTCGGGATCAGCAGCGGTGCGTCGCCGGCACCGATGAGCAGGCTGCGCTTCTGGTTGTAGTCGCTCAGCGGCACGGCGACCTTGTCGAGGCTGACGTTCGTCCGGGACTTCAACTCCGTCCAGAACAGCCAGTCCTCCTTGAGCGGATAGTTCGGGTGGTTGTTGTAGAGGACGGAGAAGGAGAGTGGTTCGGTGGCCTTGAACTGGGTACCGGCGGTGTAGTTCTCCATCGCGCCGGCCCGGTTCTCCGACAGGTCCTCGCTGTCGGACGGGTCGTCGCCACAGGCGGTGACGCTGCTGAGGGCTAGCAGCACGGCAGCAGCCGCCGCCGCGTGACGCCACGATCTGCGGAACATGGCGGGATCCTTTCAACTCGGTGGTGAGAGGGGTGTTTCTTCTGGTCAGCCCTTTACCGCGCCGAGCATGATGCCCCGGACGAAATACCGCTGGACGAAGGGATAGACCAGGAGGATCGGCAGAGTGGTGAGCACGATGGTCACGGCCTTGAGCGTCGCCTCGGCCTGTACCTCGTTGGCCTCGGTGATCGACCCGACGTTCTCCGCGCCGGTGGCACCGGCGATCAGGTTGCGCAGGTACACGGTGACCGGCCACAGCTCCTGCCGGTCCATGTAGAGGAACGCCGCGAACCAGGAGTTCCAGAAGGCCACCGCGTAGAAGAGCACCATCGTGGCGACGATGGCCTTCGACAGCGGCAGCACGATTCGCAGCAGGATGCCGTACGTGTTGAGCCCGTCGACGGCGGCGGCCTCCTCCAACTCCGTCGGCAGACTCTCGAAGAACGCCTTCATCACCAACAGGTTGAACACGTTTATGGCGTTGGGTAGCGCGATGGCCCAGACGCTGTTCTTCAGGCCCAGGCTGGTGACCAGCACGTAGTTGGGGATGAGGCCGCCGGTGAAGAACATGGTGAAGACCGCGATGCCGACCAGCATCCCGCGGCCCTTGAGCTGCTTCTTCGACAGCACGTACGCGTAGCAGGTGGTCATCACGATCGAGATGACCGTGGCGGTGACCGTGTAGAACACGGTGTTGCGGTAGTTCGTCCAGAACAGCGGGTCGGACATCAGCAGCTGGTACGTGTCCAGGGTGAACCCGCGCGGCACGAGATTCACCTGGCCGGCGATGATGTACGCCTCGTCGCTCAACGAGCGGGCCACGATGTTGACGAACGGGTAGAGCGTCACCATCACCACGAGGGTCAGGACGATCCCGTTGACCACCCGGAACACCCGGTAGCCCCGGGTCTCCTGGATGCCGCGACGACGGGGGCGGGGCGTGGACTCGGTGGGCCGCTCGGCGGTGTCGACGGTCACCACAGGCTCGTCCCCACCGTGCGGCGGGCGATCAGGTTTGCCGAGACGACCAGGATCAACCCGATCACCGCCTCGAACAGCCCGATCGCGGCGGCGTAGCTGAAGTTGCTGGACTGGAAGCCCATCCGGAACAGGTAGGTGGAGATCACGTCCGCGGTCGGATAGGTGAGCGGGTTGTACAGCAGCAGGATCTTCTCGAAGCCGACCGCCATGAAGGCGCCGATGTTGAGGATCAGCAGCGTCACCATGGTCGGCCGGATGCCCGGCAGCGTGACGTGCCAGGTCTGCCGCCACCGGTTGGCGCCGTCGATGCGGGCCGCTTCGTAGAGGTCGTCGTCGATGGTGGTCAGCGCCGCCAGGTAGAGGATCGTGCCCCAGCCGACGGTCTGCCAGACCTCGGAGGAGACGTAGATGGTGCGGAACCACTCCGGCCGTTGCAGGAACGGGATCGCTTCGCCGCCACCGGCGCGGACGAGCTGGTTGACCGTGCCGTCCATCGACAGCAACTGCATGACGATGGCCGCCACGATCACGATGGACAGGAAGTGCGGCAGGTAGGACACCGACTGCACGAAGCGCTTGAGCTTGCGGGCCCGCACCTCGTTGAGCAGCAGCGCCAGCACGATCGGCAGCGGGAAGCAGAACAGCAGGGTCAGCGCACCCAGCACCAGCGTGTTTGTGAAGACGTTCCAGAACGTCGGGTCGTTCAGGAACATCTTGAAGTACCGCAGCCCGACCCAGTACTCACCGAAAATGTTGCCGCCGGGCTGGAACCGGCGGAAGGCGATGATGTTGCCCAGCATCGGCAGGTACCGGAAGATCAGGAAGAACAGCAGCGGCAGGATCGCCAGCGAGTACAACTGCCAGTCGCGCCGCAGCGCACGCCGCCAGGTCTGCCGGGCGGCCCGTCGTGGCGGCTTCGGTGTCGTTGTGTCGGGGCTGGACGCCGATGGGGTCAGGGTGGTCACGCTGCTCATGGCCGACCCTCCGGCGCGGGCCCGGCGACGGGTTCGACGCGTACCCGGGACAGCAGTTCGCGGTGGTGACCGACCTCGCGCTCGCCGCCCTCCAGCCGCAGTGCCAGGCTTGCCACCACGTCACCGCTGGAGCGGCTGAGCCGAAGTTGCACCTCGCCGGGCTCGACCACTCGCCGGCCGTGCAGCCCGGTGAACGAGGTGACGTCGGCAGGGACGGTGAAGCTGACCCGGGCCGCCCCGCCGGGCTCCACTGGGACCCGCGCGTATCCGATCAGGCGCACCACCGGCCGGGTGGTCTGCGCCACCGGATCGTGCAGGTAGAGCTGAACCACCTCGGTGCCGGCTCGGGTGCCGGTGTTGCGGACCGTGACGCCGAGGGTCACCTCCCCGTCGACCGGCCAGGGCGTCGGGTCCCCGGTGCCGCCGCCCGGCGCGTCGCTCACCGCGGCGTCGCTCCACTCGAAGGTGGTGTAGCTGAGACCGTGGCCGAACGGGAACGCCGGCGTCGGGTCCACCGACGACACCTTCGACCGTCGGGCCAGGATGGGGGTGAGGTAGGTGCCGGGCAACCCACCGGCGTGTCGGGGCACGCTTACCGGCAGCCTGCCGGACGGGTCCACCGCGCCGGTGAGGATCTCCGCCAACGCCTGACCGCCGAGCTGACCGGGGAAGAACGCCTGCACGATGGCGCTCGCGCCGTCCACCGCGTCGCCCAGGGCGTACGGGCGGCCGGAGAGGACCACCAGCACGACCGGGGTACCGGTGGCCAGCACCGCGCGTACCAGTTCGGCCTGCACCCCGGGCAGCTCCAGGTCGACCGCGTCGCAGCCCTCGCCGGAGGTGCCCCGGCCGAACATGCCGGCCCGGTCGCCGACGGCCAGCACGCAGACGTCGGCGTCGGTGGCCGCCTGGACCGCCGCGGCGATGCCCGAGGTGTCGGCACCGGTGATGTCGGTGCCCGGTACGTGGGTGAGCTGTGGGTGCCGCTGCTGGAGCGCCTCGCGCAGGGACGGGATCTCGACCCCGGTGCCGTGCTCGGGGTGATGCACACCGACGTGCAGCGGGAACGTGTAGCAGCCGAGCATGGCCATCGCGTCGTCCGCGACCGGCCCGATCAGCGCGATCCGCTGGTGATCGGCGAGCGGTAACAGCCCGTCCCGGTTGCGGAGCAGGACGACGGCCTGGCGGGCCAGCCGCAGGGCGACGGCCTGACCGGCCTCGTCGTCGAAGCGCAGCGCCTCGACGTCCGCCGGCAACTCGTCCCAGCCCTCGTCGAGCAGACCCAGCTCGATCTTCTGAATCAGCACCCGCCGCAGTGCCCGGTCGACCAGGCTCTCGCTGACCTCGCCGGAGCGCACCGCCGCCGCCAGGGGCGCGCCGTAGGCGTCCACGGTGGGCAGCTCCACGTCGATGCCGGCCCGCAGCGCCAGCCGGGCCGCCGCCGCGGCGTCGGCGGCGACGCCGTGCAGGGTCTGCAGGAACCGGACGGCGAAGTAGTCGGCGACCAGCACCCCGTCGAAGCCCCACTGCTCACGCAGCGTCCGGGTGAGCAGATCCTCGTCGGCCGCCGCCGGCACACCATCGATCTCGGCGTACGAGTTCATCACCGACCGTGCCCCACCGAGCCGCAGGGCCATCTCGAAGGGTGGGAGGATCACGTCTGCCAGTTCCCGACGGCCCATCGCCGTCGGTGCCAGGTTCCGGCCGCCCCGCGACGCCGAGTAGCCGGCGAAGTGCTTCAACGTCGCCACCACGCCGGCCCGTTCCAACCCGCGCACGTACGCCGCGCCGATCGTGCCGACCAGGTAGGGATCCTCGGCAATCGTCTCCTCGGTGCGCCCCCAGCGGTAGTCGCGGGTGACGTCCAGCACTGGGGCGAGTCCCTGATGGACACCGGCCGCCCGCATGGACCGGCCGATCAGCCCGGCCATCTCCTCGACCAGCTCCGGGTCGAAGGCCGCGCCCCAGCTCAGCGGTGTCGGGTAGACCGTCGCCCGCCAGGCGGCGAAGCCGGTGAGGCACTCCTCGTGCACCTGCGCCGGAATACCGAACCGGCTCGCCGCGACGATCTGCGCCTGGGACGCGGCCAGGGACCGTGCGCCGAGGACCGGGTCGACCGGCGCGGTGCCGAACGGCCGGGTCAGCTGCCCCAGGCCGTGCCGGATCGCCTCCGACCACGGCGGGATGTGCTCGACCATGTCGGTCTGGTGGGGAGCGACGCCCTCACCGGAAGCGTTCGCACCGACCCAGAGGCCGACCAGCTGAGCGAGCTTCTCCTCCAGCGACATCAGCGGGATGAGCGCGTCGGCCCGTTCGTCCGGTCGCAGCTTCGGATCACGCCACCGATCGGCGTGAGTGGACGCCAATCGGTCGTCGACGGGCAGCTGACTTGTCATGCGAACCCCTCCGGCCGGGGCCGGGAGGTATCCCGGCAGGCCACGCCGACCGCCGTGGGACACGGCGATTATCGAAATTTTCGGAAACCAGTCGGACACCTGTGTCGGGGAACCTAAGGGCGTCGACAGGGCATGTCAAGGGGCGCGGAAAGACTGTTCAGACCGTACTTGCCATGCTGGTAAGCGATTGCCGGGATTCATCCTCGCGAGTAGCCAGCATCGACTCAGGTCACCCTCTGCCGGTCCGCTGCGTGCTACAGTCTCCGAAATTTTCGGACTCGTTGCAGAGGATCGGATGGCAGAGAAGCGTTCGCCGGCAGCGCTCGGCTCCGCGACCATCGCGACCATCGCGCGGGAGGTCGGTGTCTCCTCGGCCACGGTCTCGAAGGTTCTCAACGGACGTTCGGACGTGGCCGCCGTGACCCGGGCGCGGGTCGAGGCCAGCCTGCAACGGCACCGCTACCGTCGGCGCGCCCGCCGGGCACCCGGAGAGGGCCAGATCGACCTGGTGTTCCACGAGTTCGGCTCCGACTGGGCTTTGGAGATCATCAGGGGGGTCGAGGCGGTCGCCGCCCTCACCGGGGTGAACGTGGTGCTGTCGCAGCTCAGTGCCGCCCGCCGGCCGCCGCAGTCCTGGGTCGACGCGGCGGTCGCCCGGCGTCCCCTCGGGGTGCTGCTGGTCATGTGCAACCTCACCGACCAGCAGCGGCAACAGTTGCAGCGCCAGTCGATCCCCGTGGTCGTCATCGACACCGACAGCGCCAGCGTGGCCTCCGTGCCCACCGTCGGCTCGAACAACTGGAACGGTGGCCTGATCGCCACTCGACACCTGTTGGATCTGGGGCACCGCCGGATCGCGGTCATCTCCGGTCCACGGGACGTGCTCTGCGCCCGGGCCCGTACGGCCGGCTTCCGTTGCGCCCACGAGGAACTCGGCGTTCCGATCGACGCCACGCTGATCCGTCATGGCAACTTCCACCTCGACGCCGGCTACACCCACGGGATCGAGTTGCTCAGCCGGTCCGACCGGCCGTCGGCGATCTTCGCCGGCTCCGACCTGCAGGCGTTGGGCGTGTTACGGGCGGCCCGGCAGCTCGGCCTCGACGTCCCCGGCGACGTTTCGGTGGTCGGCTACGACAACCTGCCGCTGTCGGCTTGGGTCGGTCCGGCCCTGACCACGGTCCACCAGCCGCTGCGCGACATGGCCGGCACCGCTACCCAGATGCTGCTCGATCTCGCCCGCGGCAACGCCCTGCCCACCAGCCGGATAGATCTGGTCGCCGAACTGGTGATCCGGGAGAGCACCGCGCCGCCTCCACATTCATGACCGAGCCCGCTGCGAGGAGCCATGCCCCTGTTCGACCTCCCGCTGGACCAGTTACGGCAGTACACGCCGGCCGTGGCCGAGCCCGCCGATTTCGACACGTTCTGGCGGTCTACGCTGGATGCGGCGACGCAGTCGCCGGTGCTGCTCGACGTCCGGCCGGAACCGACCGACCTGCGCCTGGTGGACAGCTGGGACGTCACCTTCGCGGGGTTCGGCGGCGATCCGATCCGGGCCTGGTACAACCGTCCGGCCGGGGTGGACGAGGCGCTGCCGGTGATCGTGGAGTACGTGGGCTACGGCCGCGGCCGGGGGCTCCCGCACGAACGCCTGATCTGGCCGGTTGCCGGCTACGCCCACCTGCTGATGGACGCCAGGGGACAGTCCGGCCAGTACGGCGCGGGTGACACGCCGGACCCGCACGGCGAGGCGCCCGGCGGGCCGTCGCCGGTGACCCGCGGCATCATGACCCCGGAGGGCTACTACTACCGCCGGCTCATCACCGACGCGGTGCGGGCGGTCCACGCGGCCCGGGCGCTGCCGGGAGTCGACCCACACCGGGTGGTGGTCGCCGGCAACAGCCAGGGCGGTGGGCTGTCCCTTGCCGTCGCCGGGCTGGTCGGTGACCTGGCCGCCGTGCTCACCACCGCGCCGTTCCTCTGCCACCCGCAGCGGGCCCTGGAGATCACCGAGGTCGGCGTCTACGGCGAGATCGTCAACTACCTCGCGGTCAACCGCGACGCGGAGCCGGCCGTACGACGCACGCTGTCCTATGTCGACGGGGTCAGCTTCGCCCGTCGCGCCAACGCACCGGTCCACTTCGGCATCGGGCTGCGGGACATGGTGTGCCCCCCGAGCACCGGGTTCGCCGCCTACAACCACTACGGCGCCACCGTCGGTGGTCCGCCTCCCGAGCGGACGATGCACGTCTACCCGTTCAACGGCCACGAACACGGCGACGCCACCCAGGTACGGCGGCAGCTGCGCTGGCTGGCCGACGTGCTCGGCGACGGAGTCGCGGGCCGGTCGGATGGGCCGAAACTTTCGGGGGCCCTGATCTCGCCGGCGTGACCCCGTTCCCCATGGCGCGCCGAGGGCAGCGGAGTCGGATCGTGACCGGGACGAACGGTCAAAGAGTGCCGCGACGCGTTGAGCTTTCGGATCTGTTTCGATAAGGTTTTCGATACAACAGCCTCGATCTACTCACGATGACCGGCTGAGTGCACCGGCCGACGCGGCATCCGGGCGACCGCGTCGGCGTGGGAGGGCCATCGTGTTGGGCAGTAGTCGGGGCCGGCTTCTCATCAGCACGGCTTCGTCGAAAGGCTCATGCCATGAAAAACGCCCTCGCCCGCGCCAGCGGGCGGCTGGCTACCCGACTGCGACCGCGCGGCGCGCTGGTCTCGGCCGCAGCCGGTCTCGCCCTCGTCGCCACCAGCATGGTTGTGGTGACCTCCAGCGCCCAGGCTGCCGAGTCCACCCTGGGGGCGGCTGCCGCGCAGTCAGGCCGCTACTTCGGTGCTGCGGTGGCGGCGAACAAGCTCTCCGATTCCACCTATGTCGGCATCCTGAACCGTGAGTTCAACTCGGTCACGGCCGAGAACGAGATGAAGATCGACGCGCTCGAGCCGCAGCAGGGGCGGTTCACCTACACGAACGCGGATCGGATCGTCAACCACGCCCTGTCCCGGGGTTGGAAGGTGCGGGGTCACACCCTGGCCTGGCACTCGCAGCAGCCCGAGTGGATGCGGAACATGTCGGGCACCGCGTTGCGTAACGCGATGCTCAACCACGTCACCCAGGTCGCGACCTACTACCGCGGCAAGATCGACTCGTGGGACGTGGTGAACGAGGCATTCGACGACGGCAACAACGGCGCGCGGCGGGACTCGAACCTGCAGCGCACCGGCAACGACTGGATCGAGGCCGCGTTCCGGGCCGCCCGGGCGGCCGACCCGGGTGCCAAGCTCTGCTACAACGACTACAACACCGACAACTGGACCTGGGCCAAGACCCAGGCGGTCTACCGGATGGTGCAGGACTTCAAGCAGCGCGGCGTACCGATCGACTGCGTCGGGTTCCAGTCGCACTTCAACGCCCAGTCGGCGTACAACAGCAACTACCGCACCACGTTGTCCAGCTTCGCCGCCCTCGGGGTGGACGTGCAGATCACCGAGCTGGACATCGAGGGCTCCGGCACCCAGCAGGCGGACACGTACCGTCGGGTGGTCCAGGACTGCCTTGCGGTGCCGCGGTGCAACGGCATCACCGTGTGGGGCATCCGGGACAGCGACTCGTGGCGCTCCTACGGCACCCCGCTGCTGTTCGACAACAACGGCAACAAGAAGCAGGCGTACAACGCGACGCTCGAAGCCCTGAACGCGGGCGGGACCACCCCGCCGCCCACCACCCCGCCGCCGACGACTCCGCCGCCGAGCACTCCGCCGCCGAGCACCCCGCCGCCGAGCACCCCGCCACCGAGCACCCCGCCGCCCGGTGGATCCGGATGCACCGCATCGGTGGCGTCGCTGGACCAGTGGAACGGTGGCTTCGTCGCTCAGATCCGGGTCACCGCAGGCTCCAGCAGTTTGAACGGCTGGGCGGTAACCATCGGGCTTCCGGGCGGTAGCTCGTTGACCAACACGTGGAACGCCAACCCCAGCGGTACCAGTGGCAATGTGACGTTCCGCAACGTCAGCTACAACGGTAGCGTCGGCGCCGGCGGCACCGCCGAATTCGGCTTCCAGGGCACCGGTACCGGGCCATCCGGTAGCTTCGCCTGCTCCGGGAGCTGATCCGTCAGCACCACACCGGGCCCGGCGCGGACATGTCCGCGCCGGGCCTTGGCGCGCCAGGTGCCGCCTGGCTCAGCGTTTCAGGCCGAGCGCCACGTCACCAGTTGTGCAGGGTGCCGTCCTCCAACCGGTTCACCGGCAGCGCCGCCGGGCGGTACGGATGCTGTGCCGCGAGTTCCTCGTCGATGTCGACACCGAGCCCCGGCTCCTCCGACGGGTGGAGACAGCCGTCGGCGAAGCGGTACGAGTGCGGGAAGACCGCGTCGGTCGCCTCGGTGTGCGGCAGGTACTCCTGGAGGCCGAAGTTGGGGATGCTGACGTCGAGGTGCAGGGCTGCGGCCAGGCACACCGGGGACAGCGTGGTGGTGCCGTGTGACCCGCTGCGTACGTGGAACAGGTGGGCAAGGTCGAAGATGCGGCGTAGGTGGGTGATGCCTCCGGCGTGCACGACTGTGGCCCGTACGTAGTCGATGAGCTGCTCGGTGATGAGCTGCTGGCAGTCCCAGATGGTGTTGAAGACCTCGCCGACGGCGATCGGCGTGGTGGTGTGCTGGCGGATCAGCCGGAAGCCCTCCTGCAACTCCGCCGGTACCGGGTCCTCCAGCCAGGTCAGCGCGTACGGCTCCAGGGCTTTGCCCAGCCGGGCGGCCTCGATCGGGGTGAGCCGGTGGTGCACGTCGTGCAGCAGCTTCACCTCCGGCCCGAACTCGCTGCGTACCTGGGCGAAGACCGACGGCAGGTGGGTGAGATACCGTTCGCTGCTCCACACGGTCTCGGCCGGGACAGCCGTCTCCGCCGGCTGGTGGGACGATCCGTCCGGTGCCACGCCGTAGGTGTCGGACAGCCCGGGCACGCCGCACTGCACCCGGATCGCGCGGTACCCGAGGTCGAGGTGGCGGGCCATCTCGGCGAGCAGGCCGTCCACGGTGGGCGCGTACGCGTGGCCGTAGACGGTGACCCCGTCGCGGCTGCGACCGCCCAGCAGCTGGTACACAGGTAGCCCGGCCACCTTGCCCTTGATGTCCCACAGCGCGGTGTCCACCGCCGCGATGGCGCTCATCGTCACCGGACCGCGCCGCCAGTACGCGCCCCGGTACAGGTACTGCCAGGTGTCCTCGATCCGGTCGGCCTCCCGACCGATCAACAACGGGACGACGTGCTCGGTCAGGTAGCTCGCGACCGCGAGTTCCCGGCCGGTGAGGGTGGCGTCGCCGACCCCGGTCACCCCGTCGTCCGTCACGAGCTTCAACGTGACGAAGTTCCGGCCGGGACAGCTGACGATGACCCGGGCATCGGCGATCTTCATCCAGGCTCCTCACCGGTGGCCGACGGGATCGACGCGAGCCAGTCTGGGATCGCCCTCATGATCTGTCAACCGGCTCCACCGCGGTGACCGGTCGTGCCGATCGGTCGCCTGACCTGCCGGCACCCCGTGCACCCGGTGGTCGGTTGACCGACCGCCGTGGGGCGGGGCCGCCCGGGCTGGCGCGGGCGGCCCCGGCACGGTCAGCAGCGGCTGATGCTCGAATTGCTGAGGGTGACGTTGCTGATGGTCAGGTTGGTGGTGCAGGGGCTTTCCAGGATCCGGCTGTTGACCAGGGTGAAGTTGCGCAGGGTGATGTCCCGGTTGCCGGGGAACTCCGTCCGCGCCGCCAGCCGAACCTCTCCGCCGCCGCTGATGGTGCCGCCGCCGGCCGCGATGTCCACGCCGTAGCAGTTCTCGAGCAGGATTGCGTTGTTGCCGGTGTTGGCGATGTCGACCCGGTTGACCGCCACGCCGCCGGATTCGGAGACGCAGAAGATGCCCCGGCCGCCGCCGCGTGCCCGCACGGTGCCGACCCGGATGTTGGTCGGGTAACTGGAGCCGATCCGCCCGGCACGGTTGGCGGTGCGGAACGCGGCGTAGCCGGTGCCGGTGCCGGCGTTCTCCGCGTCGACAGTGGTCACGGTCGCGTTGATGGTCTCGTTGAGCAGGAGGCCGGAACCGCCGACGTTGCGCGCGGTCACGGTGCCGACGGTCAGGCCGTCCACGCCGTATGTCTCGACGCCGTGCGTGCTGGTGCCGGAGACGTAGACGTTGTCGATGCGCACGTTGCGCGTCCACTGGCTGGTGTCGCCCCGGTTGTCGATGCGTACCCCCAGCCCGCTGGAGAGCCGCAGGTCGATCTGGCCGAGGATCACGTTTGTGACGTTGCGCATGAAGATCCCGTAGAGGGGCGTGCCGGTGACGGTGAGGTTCTGCACCTCGACCTGGGTGGTGCCGCGCGAGTAGATCGGCGCCTGGTCACCGGAGCCGGAACCGGTCACGTTGATCGTGCCGCAGACGTCGATCGTCGTGTAGCTCGGCAGGGAGATGCGCGAGCCGGCGCTGATCGAGCCGGAGCCGCGTACCACGACTCGTTGCTTGCTGGTCCGGCCGGCGCTGAGGCTGTTCACCGCCGCCTGCACGGCGGCCTGCATGCTGCTGCCGGAGTAGACCGTGCTGCCGCCGTTGCGGGCGGTCCAGGTGCCGCCGTTGAGGACCGCCTCGGCCTGGAACGAGCCGCTGCCGCAGCCGTTACCGTTGCCGCCTCCCAGGGCGACCAGTTGCCACTGTTGGTTGGCGCCGTCGTGGTCCTGGTACTGCGAGATCATGCCGCCGTCGGCGGTGGACCAGCCCCACACGTCGAGGGCCTTGTTGGAGTGTCGGTTGAGGAACCGGACGTACCCACCGGCGGAGTCGGCGAGGCGGAAGTGCTGGCGGGTGTTGCCGCTGGCCGCGGCGTTCTGCACGAGTTGGACGCCGTCGTTGGCGTTGGGCAGTTCGAGGACCTTGCCGCTGTGTACAGAGCGGACCTGGTAGTAGCCGCTGCCGACGTCGACGAACCGCCACTGCTGGACGGCCGCGTCGCTGCGGGCGTACTGGTTGATCGGGGCATTGTCGGCGGTGGACCAGTTCCACACGTCCATCGCCTTGCCGCTGTGCCGGTTGACGAACACGTAGGTGGCGTTGGGATCGACCGTCGCGGCCTGGGCGCTCGGCGAGGCCACCACCACGCCGGCGCCGAGCAGCGCCAACGTGGTGGTGGTGACCAGCCAGCGCCGAGGGGTTCGTCTTCCTGTCCTGAACAGCATGCGGGTTCCTCCGGGGGCGGGTGCGGTGGCGGAGCGCGTGCCGGAGTAGTGAACGACGCAGAGCAAGCGCTTTCCTGACATCGACAGGAATATATCTTCCTGTCGGCCTCAAGCCAATGGCGGTAGGCGGGTCGATCCTGCCGGCCCGGTGTCCGTACGGACGACAGCCGTACGGACACCGGGCCGGGTGGAGCGGGTGACGGTCAGCTGACCGTGCAGGGAGCGCCGTTGAGGGTGAACGAGGGCGGGCTGGCGGTGTTGCCGCTGTGGTTGGCCTGGAAGCCGATGGTGACCGAGCCGTTGGGGGCGATGGTGCTGTTGTAGGAGACGTTGCGGGCGGTCACCGCCCCTGAGGTCGGCGAGTAGGTCGCGTTCCAGCCGTTGGTGATGTTCTGCCCGGGGGGCAGGGTGAACGCCAGGTTCCACCCGTTGACCGCCGTGACGCCGGTGTTGGTGATGGTCACCGAAGCGGTCAGTCCGGTGTTCCAGGCGTTGACCGCGTACCCGATCCGGCAGCCCGTGCCCGGCGGCACCGTCGGCGGCGTGGTGGGGGTGGGGGTGATCGTCGGCGTCGGCGTCGGCGTCGGCGTGGGCGTGGGCGTCGGAGTGGGCGTCGGCGTGGGGCTGGTCGGCGTCGGGGTGGGGGGCCCGGCGTCGAGCCCGAAGAAGCGGATCGCCTGCGCGGCGTCGACCGGCAGGTTGTGCGACACGCCCTGCATGCTTATCGCCTCGACCGGTGCGTTGCCGCCGGAACCGCCGTACCGGGTCCGGGTGTAGCCGGACTGCGGGCTGTCGGTGAAGGTCGGGGTCTGGCTCAGCCCGTGCAGGTTGGTCCACTGCTTGATCTGCTCGCCGAAGTTCGGGTAGCGCAGGATCTCGTCGTTGGTACCGTGCCAGATCTGCATCCGCGGTCTGGGCCCGGTGTAGCCGGGGTAGGCGTTGCGGACCAGGTCCCCCCACTGCTGCGGGGTGCGGCTGATCTGCCCGTTGGCGCACTCGCTGTTCCACTCCGAGCCGCCGGTGGTGGCGAAGCAGCCGAAGGGCACCCCGGCGAAGGCCGCGCCGGCGCGGAACACGTCCGGGTAGAGCCCGAGCAGGACGTTCGTCATCATCGCTCCGGACGAGGTGCCCGTCGCGGCGATCCGGGTCGGGTCCACGGAGTAGCGGTTCCGGACGTGGTCCACCATCGACATGATGCCGACCGGGTCGCTGCCGCCACCGCGACGCAACGCCTGCTGCGAGTAGACGTCGAAGCACTGGCTGCTGCGGGTCACCGACGGGTAGATCACGATGAAGCCGTACTGGTCGGCCAGGCGTGCGAACTGGGTGCCCGAGTACATCGCGGGCCCGCTGCCGGTGCAGTAGTGGACCACGACCAGCAGGCCCGGCCGTGGCGCGACCCGGTCCGGTACGTACAGGTACATGCGCAGGTTGCTCGGGTTGGTACCGAAGTTGGTTACCTCGGTCAGCGTCGCCGCCGACGCCGGTGTCGGGATCGACAGCGCGGCCAGCGCCGTCAGGACGATGGTCGCCAGCGCGGCGCACCACAGTCGGATCGCCTTCTTCATGAACAGGTCCTCCGGACGGAAGGGGACATGGTGGTGTTCCGATCGAGGGCTGCCCGGTGCCCTACCTCGTCCGGCTCTCAGAACATCGACAATTGTCTTCGTGGATGCGAAGGGGTGACAAGGCGTGGTGGCGCAGCCGCGCTGAGCGGTGGT
The DNA here is from genome assembly GCF_042898635.1 of Micromonospora sp. NPDC000442. Taxonomy (NCBI): domain Bacteria; kingdom Bacillati; phylum Actinomycetota; class Actinomycetes; order Micromonosporales; family Micromonosporaceae; genus Micromonospora; species Micromonospora sp. NPDC000442. Next base: position 117,841 of record NZ_JBIAYZ010000011.1, read on the forward strand.
GGGACCGCGCCGAGCGGCGAACAGTCTCGCGCCCAGCGGTCACCGGTACCTCTATTCTCTGTCCATGCGGGATCGTCGGGCGGCGCTGCTGTGGGTGGGATTCGCGGTCGCGGCAGCGGTCTCCGTCGCGCTGGTGCTGCGGCGCCCCGACCGCCTGTCCGACCTGCACATCTATCACGGAGCGCTTACCGACCTGCGCGCCGGGCGTCCGCTGTACGGGTACGTCGCGCCGAACGGGGGACCGTTCACGTACCCGCCGTTCGCGGCGCTCGTCCTCTGGCCGATCACGACCGTGCCGCTCGGCGTGGTCGAAGCGCTCTGGCTGGCGGCGACCTGTGCCGCCGTAATCGCCATCGCCGTACCCGTCGGTCGCGCGCTGGTCGCGGGTCGCACCGGCCCGCCGCTGCGGGGCACGGCCGGCAGCCACCTGACGACCTCGGCGTCCGTCAGCATCGCGGCGGTCGCGGCGGTGCTCATGATCGCCGCGCCGGTGCAGAGCAACCTGCGGTTCGGTCAGGTGAGCATCTTCATCGTGCTGATGGCGCTGCTCGACGGGATGGCGCCGCCATCACGGATGCGCGGTGTGCTTGTCGGCGTGGCGGCGGCGATCAAACTGACGCCGCTGCTGTTCGTGCTCTACTTCGTGGCCTGCGGCCGGTACCGCGACGCCGCTCGCGCGCTGGCCGCCTTCGTGGGCTGCGGAGCGCTCGCCCTGGCCGTCCTGCCCGCCGAGAGCCTGACCTACTGGGCGGGCACGGTCACGCAGACCTCCCGGATCGGCAACCTGGCGTCGCTGGGCAACCAGTCGGTGCACGGGATGCTGCTTCGTATCGGCATGGACGAGGGGTCCCTTCCGCTGGTCTGGGCCGCCCTGGTGGCCGTCATCTGCGCCCTGGCGTTGCTCCGCGCGCGGGCGCTGTCCCGGCTGGGGCGGCCGGGGCACGCCGCCGTGCTGGTCGGCTGCGCCACCGTGGCCGCGTCCCCGGTCTCCTGGACCCACCACCAGGTGTGGACCGTCCTGGCCGCGATGCTGCTGGTGGGTGCCGTCGGCGTGACCCGGCGGGTCGCCGGTGCCCTGCTGCTGACCAGCATGGTGCTCTCGCTGGGCGCGGTGCTGGCCCCGGTGTCGATGCGACCCGGTGTGCAGTTCCTCTTCGAGAACGCCCGTGCCGTCGGCACCGTCGCGCTCTGCGTGGCGGGGTTCGGCGCGGTCGCGCTCACCACCGCCCGCACCCGTCCCACCCGGGCCGTCCAGCGCGGGTGGCTGCGGGTCGGCGTCGCGTCCCTCGGCGCGCTGGCGTTCTTCGCCGTGCAGCCGTTGCCGGCCGGCGCCGATCCCACCTTCAAGGCGTACCGCCTCCCGGACGTGGTCAACTCGCGGTACTTCTTCGTCTGCCGCGGGCAGGTGGAGTGCGCCCGCTACGGCACCGATGCCCCGGTCACCTTCGGCACCCGCAGCGAGAAGACCAAGGTGCGCGTCAACGGTGTGGTCTCCGACCAGGTGGCGCGGCTGGACTACCACTCCGCTCCCGGCGGCCCACCCCGCAGCATCCCGCTGCTGGCCGCCTATCCCGGGGTACGGACGTTCTCGTTCCGGTCGGCCACCATGGTCCACGGGCGGCTGATCGCCTACTCCGCCGACGGACGTGCCCTGGCCCGCTACGACGACGAACTGACCGCCGCGGTACGCGCCGGCGGGTAGCCGCTACTGCTCTCCGTCGATCACGTCGGTTTCGCCGTCGTGAGAGTACGTCACCGGCGGGTGCTCGTCGGGTAGCGGCGTCTGCGCCGGATTGTGATGGGGGTCGCCGTCCGGGGAGAACAGCACCGGGTCGGTCTTCGCGCTCTTCTCGCGCTCTTCCTCCGGCTCGGTCACGACCCGCTCCTCACCTCGTGGGCATTTCCCTCCGACGCTACGTGCGGCGTGCGGCGCGCCGCCTCGATCGGGTGCCACTTCCACCCGATCGAGGCGCGCTGGTCGTCACGGTCGCAGCAGCACGGGGCCCGCGTCGATGCGGGTCCGGAACAAGGCGTACGGCCTGCGTCGCAGGTCCCGGCCGCGGTTGAACGGTGGCTGCCGGTGCACCTGGTTGGCGATGATGTAGAGGTGCCGGTTGGTGGCCACGCTGAGCGTGTCCGGCCAGAGCAGCCGGGCGTCGTGCACCACGGTCTCGTACTCGCCGTCGGGCCGGCGTCGTAGCACGGCGTTGTGCTCGTAGTTGGTGAGATAGATCCGGCCGGCGTCGTCGGACTCCAGGCCGTCGGCGCCGCCGCCCTTGTCGCCCTCGTCGATCACCGTCGCGGCGACCTCCGCGTCGCCGAGGGCGCGGTCGGCCAGGGCGTCGGTGGCGACGCTGTACCAGCGGCGGGTGGCGAGTGCGCAGTAGTACAGCCGCGCGCCGTCGGCGGAGATCGCGATGCCGTCGGCGCCGACACCCACCGGCTGCGGGGGAGCGTCCGGGGGCCGGACCAGGAACGGGCGTCCCTCGACCACGGGACGGAAATCCACAAGCGGCGCGGCCTTGGTGGACGGGTGGTCGTTGAGTCGCCGCCACGAAGACCCGCTGGCCAGGTCGACCACGATGAGGGCGTTGGGGGCACCATCGGCGGAGTCGGTGAGGTACGCCAGGCCGGCCTCCCCGCGGCGCAGGTCGAAGCGCACGTCGTTGAGGTACGACGTGGGCAGCACCACCTCGGGCGGGAAGGTGATCACCTGGGCGACCGTGTCGGTCCTCAGGTCCACGCGGACCAGCTTCGGCCCGCCGGGCGAGGTCGGTTGGAACATCGGGCTGCCCGTGTCGAGCACCCAGAGCCGGTCGGCCGGGTCGACCACCACACTCTGCACCGACACGAAGGCCGACGGGTCGTCGTCGCCGGACGGTGTGTTCCACCGCAGGTCGGGATAGGGAACCTCGCGTCCGCGCCGCAGCTCCACCACGGTTGCGGGCACCTCGTCACCCCAGCGGGGAAAATTGACGAAGATCCGACCACGGTGCGAGACGGTCACCCCGGTGGGCATCGGGCCGCGGAACCGGTGCACCACCTCCAGGGTGCCGACCGGCTCGTCTGCGGGTAGCGCTTTTCGCATCCTTCGACCTCCCGTCGCACACAGGGATCAACTGATCGCTCTACGTCTATCGTCTCAAAGCGGACGACGTACGCGACACCGTCGTCGCCCATCCGACCCGCAAGCAGCGGGAAGGCGATTCGTCACCCAACCGTCACGTGTCCGCGCGGTGCCCGCCACCTGACCCCGGCAGGGTGGGACCTCCACCCCTCCGACCTGGGAAGGAGCGCGCCATGGCCGTCGTCCTTGATGACCACCTGGTCACCCTGACCTGTGACAACTGCGGTGACACGGTTGCCGGGCCGCGGACGCCCTCCGACGCGGAGGTGGTGTGGCCGCTGGTGTCCGAGCACGGCTGGAGCGGTTCCCCGCTGGCCGACGGCCCGCACCGCTGCGGGCACTGCACCCAACTCGGCCCCGCCGCTGCCGGCGCACCCGGTGGCATCCTCGGCATCGAGCACCTCGGTGCCGTGACCGTGGTGACCGTCGCCGGCGATGTCGACCTCGACACCGGTGAGACGCTGGGCATGGCGTTGGGGCACGCGGCGGACATGGGCGGGCACGTCCTGGTGGACCTCGGCCGGACGGATCTTCTCGACTCCACCGCGCTCGGGCTGCTCGTCCGCGCTCATCGTGGCGCCGCGGAACGCGGCGCACTGCTCTGCGTGGTGTCGACCTCGCCGCTGATCCGTCAGGTGCTCCAGGTGACCCGGCTGGACGAGGTGTTTCCGGTCGCGGACAACCGCGCCGACGCGCTCGCCCGCCTCCAGAGCCGCCCCGCGGCTGCGGGCACGTCCCAATAGGCGACCTTTATCGGGTTCGGCTCGTCCACGGCGCCGGTGCCGGGCACCGTGGACGAGCCGAAGTTCATCAGCGGCGACCTCGCCGGTGGCCGGCCAGCCGTAGCGCGTTGCAGACGTCCGTCACGCCTTCGATGTCCCAGGCCAACTCGCCGGCCGCGCGGCGGGTCTCGGCGCTGGCGACCAGGCCGGTGAGGATCACGACCCGGTTCTGCACCATCACCGTGATCTGCTGCCTGCGGGTCGACCAGTCGGCGCTCAGCCGCTGGGCGACCAGGGCGGCGAGGCGGACATCCTCGTCGTGGTGCTGCGGCTCGTCCCACAGCGCCCGGAAGGAGTGATCGTCGGGCATCGGCCAAGGCCACGGCATCACCACAGCGGTCTCCTTCGTCGTTGATGCCGGCGACCCGACGCGCCGTCTCGATCGACCACCACCTTGCGCAACGACCTTGGAGTCGACCGCACGGTTGGATGACAGTTGGATGACAGTCACAGTGGCGTGCTGGCCGGCGGCCGGGAGTTTCCGGTCCGATCGGCTGCCGGCTGCCGGCTGCCGGCAGCCACAGCACGAAGGTGCCAGCGGGGGCCGCACAGCGCGATCCGCCGTGGTCAGGTCAGCCTCGTCTGCTGGCCTCGCGGAGCATCGCGTCGGTTTCGGGGTCCGGCATGAGGTGCCGCACCTCCTGCGCGCAGCGGCAGGCGACAGCGATCTTGGCTGCCCAGGTCAGCGCCTCCTCGCGGGCGGCCACGTCGACGACCACGAATCCGCCGATGACCTCCTTGGTCTCCGGGTAAGGGCCGTCGGTCACCAGCCCGTCCATGGCGACGACGCTCGCCCGCTGCCGCTGCAGTCCGGCGCCGAACACGAACACTCCGGCGTTCACGGCCTCCTGGGTCACCGCGTGCGCGGCCTTGCCCACGTCGGGCCAGTCCTCGTCGGGGATGTGGTCCATCGCGCCGTCGTTGAACGAGATCAAGTACCTCGTCATCACATCGCTCCCTTGTCCCGGCGGCCTTCTCCGGCCACCTGTCACCTGATCCACGAACGACCCGCCGCCCATCCGACACTGGGCCAGGAGGTTTTTCACCCGGTCAGCCCGCGAGCTGGTCGCGGCGGCGGGCGAGGTAGGCCCGCTCCGCCGGGTTGCCGGCAAGACCGATGGCCCGGTCGTACGCCGCCCGCGACTCGCCGCCGCGTCCGAGCCGTCGCAGCAGGTCGGCGCGGGCGGCGTGGAAGGCGTGGTAGCCGTCGAGGGTATCGGCGAGTCGGTCGATCTCGGCAAGCCCGACCGCGGGACCGTCGACCTCGGCGACCCCGACCGCCCGGTTCAGCCGCACGATCGGCGAGGGGTCGAGCAGCAGCAGGCGGCCGTAGAGCGCGACGATGGTGGACCAGTCGGTGTCCCGGCTGGACGGGGCGTCCATGTGGACCATGTTGATCGCGGCCTGCAGTTGGTAGCGACCCGGTGGGTCACCGCCGCCCGCCACCGCGCTGATCCGCTCGCGGACCAGCGCGCGGCCCTCGGCGACGAGGGTGCGATCCCATGCACCGCGGTCCTGCTCGTCGAGGGTCACCAGTTCCCCGGTGCGGGACACGCGCGCCGACCGCCGGGCGTCGGTGAGCAGCATCAGGGCGAGCAGGCCGGCCACCTCGCCGTCGTCCGGTAGGAGGGTTCGGAGCAGGCGACCGAGGCGGATCGCCTCGTCGCTGAGGTCGGCGCGTACCGGGTCGTCTCCCTGGCTGGGCAGGTAGCCCTCGTTGAAGACGAGGTAGACGACGGCGAGCACCCCGACGAGCCGTTCGTGGATGTCGTCGGCCTCGGGTACCCGGTAGGGGATGCCTGCCGCCTTGACCTTTGCCTTGGCGCGGGTGATCCGTCGCGCCATCGTCGTCTCCGGCACCAGAAAGGCGCGGGCGATCTCGCCGACGGTGAGGCCGCCGAGCAGGCGCAGCGTCAGCGCCACCCGGGCCTGCATCGCGAGCGCCGGGTGGCAGCAGGTGAAGACCAGTCTGAGCCGGTCGTCCTCGATCGGACCGGTCGGCTCAGCCGGGGTGTCGTCGTAGACCATCCGGGCCGCCCGGTGCTTGGCGTCGCGCTGCGAGTCGCGACGAAGCCGATCGATCGCCTTGCGGGTCGCGGTGGTGGCGAGCCAACCGCCGGGATTGGGCGGTACGCCCTCGCGCGGCCACCGCTCCGCGGCCGTCACGAACGCCTCGGCCGCCGCTTCCTCGGCGACATCGAGGTCGCCGAAACGGCGCGCGAGGCTGGCGACCACCCGCGCCCACTCCTCGCGGTGGACGCGGGTGATTGCCTGCTCAACGCTCCGACCAGTCACGGCTCACGCAGCGCTCGGCCGGGATTTCCGGGTTCGGACGGTACGGGCCTCGACCCTGCCGCGGCGCGCTGTTGATCAATTTCAATCCCGCTGGCGCTGGATGCGGTAGCGGCGGATCAGGGCGGCGGTGGAGGAGTCCAGGTCGGTCAGGTCGGCCCGGTCGCCGGTGAGCAGCGGCGCGAGCTGGTTGGCCATGACCTTGCCCAGCTCGACACCCCACTGGTCGAACGGGTTGATGTCCCAGATCGCGCCCTCGGTGAGCACGATGTGCTCGTAGAGGGCGACCAGCTGACCGAGAGTGGCCGGGGTGAGCCGGTCGGCCACGATCGACGTGGTCGGGTGGTTGCCGACCATCACCCGGTGCGGCACGAGATCGGCCGCGGTGCCCTCGGCCGCGACCTGCTCGGCGGTCCGGCCGAAGGCCAGCGCCGCGGTCTGGGCGAAGAAGTTCGACATGAACAGGTCGTGCATGTCGCCGATGTCGTGGTTGGGCTCGCTGAAGGCGATGAAGTCCGCCGGCACCAGCCGGGTGCCCTGGTGCAGCAGCTGGTAGAAGGCGTGCTGGCCGTTGGTGCCGGGCTCACCCCAGAAGATCTCCCCGGTGTCGTACGACACCTGGCGGCCGTCGGTGCGTACCGACTTGCCGTTGCTCTCCATGGTCAGCTGTTGCAGGTAGGCGGGGAACCGGTGCAGGTACTGCGAGTACGGCAGCACGGCGTGGGTCTGCGCGCCCAGGAAGTTGGTGTACCAGACGTTGAGCAGGCCGAGCAGCACCGGCGCGTTGGCCGCCAGCGGCGCGGTACGGAAGTGCTCGTCGACGGCGTGGTAGCCGGCCAGCATCTCGTCGAAGCGTGCCGGCCCGATGGACAGCATCACCGACAGGCCCACCGCCGAGGGCAGCGAGTACCGGCCGCCGACCCAGTCCCAGAAGCCGAACATGTTGGCCGGGTCGATGCCGAAGTCCGCCACCCGCTGGGCGTTGGTGCTGACCGCGACGAAGTGGCGGGCCACCGCGTCGGCATCGGCGTCGAGGCCGGCGAGCAGCCAGCGCCGGGCCTGCTCGGCGTTGGCCAGCGTCTCCTGCGTGGAGAAGGTCTTCGACACCACTACGAACAACGTGGTGGCCGGGTCCAGGTCGGCGGTGGTGTCGTGGATGTCGGTGGGATCGATGTTCGACACGAAGCGGCAGCTCAGACCGCCGTCGCGGTACGCCTTCAACGCCTCGTACGCCATCACCGGCCCCAGGTCGGAGCCGCCGATACCGATGTTGACCACGGTGCGGATCCGCTCGCCGGTGTGCCCGCGCCACTGGCCGGAGCGCACCTTCTCGGCGAACTCGGCCATCCGCTGCCGCACCGCGTGTACGTCGGCCGCCACATCCTGCCCGTCGACGGTGAGCGTGGCGTCGGACGGCAGCCGCAGCGCGGTGTGCAGCACCGCGCGATCCTCGGTGCCGTTGATGTGGGCACCGGCGAACATCGCGGCGATCCGCTCGGTCAGCCCGACCCGCTCGGCCAGGGCGGTCAGCAGGCGCAACGTCTCGTCGGTGACCAGGTTCTTGCTGTAGTCGACGTAGAGGTCGGCCACCTCGACGGTCAACCGTCGGCCCCGTTCGTGATCGGTGGCGAACAGCTCCCGCAGGTGCGTCCCGCGGATCTCCTCGGCGTGCTTGCGCAGGGCCTGCCACTCGTCGGTGCTGGTGACGTCCGCAGCCATCGGATCGATCGTCTCCTCGCAGGTTCGGGCACGCCGCCGGCCTCGTCCCCGGCCGACGGTGAGACCAGACTGCCACATGAAGATCGGCTCGCCAGCCCGACACCACGACCGGTGGAACTCCGGACACCACGGGGGTGACGATCCGCACGGATCCGGGTGCGGTGCGCGAACGGCCGGCGAGTCCACGGGGTCCGGTGCTTGCCGGTCGCCGGGACAGGGCATGGTGGTGGCATGACGACGCCGGCATCGAGCGCACCCGCAGCTGTCCCCGCAGAACCCGCCGCCACCGGCGTACGGCAGACACTGCTGGTGCTCGGCGCCAGCGGTGACCTGACCGGGCGGTTGTTGCTGCCCGGCCTGGGCCGGCTGCTGGCCACCGGGGCCGTGCCCGGGTTGCGGCTGATCGGCAGCGGCATGGACGGCTGGGACGACGAGCGCTGGCGGCGCCGGGTGGCCGACTCCTTCGGAGCCGTCGGCGCGGTGGGTCCGGTCGAGTCCGAGGTGGTCCGTGAGACGCGCTACGTGCCCGCCGACGTGACGCGCGAAGAGGACCTGCGGTCGCTGCTGAGCTGCTGCACCGGGCCGCTGGTGATCTTCTTCGCGCTGCCGCCACTGGTGACCGCCCGATCGGCCGCCGCGCTGGCCCGGATCGGGGTGCCCCCTGGCACCCGGCTGATGCTGGAGAAGCCCTTCGGCGTCGATCGGATCTCGGCCCGCTCGCTCAACGAGCTGCTGGCCACCCTCGTACCGGAGAACCAGGTCCACCGGATCGACCATTTTCTCGGCAAGTCGACGGTGCTCAACCTGCTCGGCCTGCGCTTCGCCAACCGGATCTTCGAACCGGTACTCAACTCCGCGCACGTGGCCTGCGTGGACATCGTCTTCGACGAGACGCTCGGCCTGGAAGGGCGGGCGGGCTACTACGACGGTGCCGGGGCGCTGGTGGACATGGTGCAGTCCCACCTGCTCCAGGTGCTGGCCCTGCTCGCCATGGATCCGCCGCCGACGCTGCGCGCCGAGGAGCTGCGGGGACGCAAGGCGCAGGTGCTGCGGGCCACCCGGCTGTGGCGTGACGACCCGGCGGTGGCCAGCCGGCGGGGCCGGTACACCGCAGGAGAGATCGACGGGCGGCGGCTGCCGAACTACGCGGACGAGCCCGGCGTCGACCCCGCGCGGGGCACGGAGACGCTCGCGGAACTGGCGGTCACGGTGGACACCTGGCGCTGGGCGGGAGTGCCGTTCCGGCTGCGCTCCGGAAAGGCGGTGGACGCCGTACGCAAGGAGGCGATCATCACCTTCAAGCAGCCGACCCGGGTGCCCGACGGCCTGACCGGCTACGAGCGACCCGACCGGCTCCGGATCGGCTTCGGCCCGGACCGGCTCTGCCTGGATCTCAACGTCAACGGTCCCGGGAACCCCTTCGAGCTGGAACAGGTGAACCTGACGGCGAACTTCGGCCCCGGCGACCTGCCCGCGTACGGCGAGGTGCTGCGGGGCGCCTTCGAGGGCGATCCGACCCTGTCGGTGCGCGCCGATGTCGCCGAGGAGTGCTGGCGCATCGTGGAGCCGGTGCTGGCCGCCTGGAAGGCCGGGACGGTGCCGCTGCAGGAGTACCGGGCGGGCTCTGCCGGGCCGGCCGACTCGCTTATCGGCCCGCTGCCCGACGCGACCTGAGCCGGGCCTCCGCACCAGTGCGGCCCCGGCGGTTCACCGCCGGGGCCGCACTGGTGCGGAGGCCCGGCTCAGCTGGTGGGGAAGTTGTCCGGGGTGCGGATGCGGTCGCGCATGAACGCCCCGGAGGTGGTGAGCACCGAGGTGCCGGTGTAGGTGCTGCCGTTGCAGGTGCCCGGCCGCAACGCGGCGCTGCCCTCGGCCTTGTCGGAGAAGGTCCAGTTGGCGTAACCGATCTTCAGCCGGTCGAGCAGATCGAGCCACTGGGCGCTGCTGGTCAGGTCGGCGGCGCCGTCACCGGTGTAGTCCACCGTGCCGAACTCCGTGACGAACAGCGGCAGCCTGGCGGCGGCCCGCTCCACCTCGGCGCGGTAGTTGTCCTTGTGTGACGCGGCGTAGAAGTGGAACGCATACATGATGTTGCTGGCGTTCACCGGATTGTTGACGATCTCGGTGTGGTTGGCGCCTTCGGAGACGCCGAGCGAGGACCAGGCACGGGTGCCGACGATGACGACCGCGTCCGGGTCGTTGGCCCGGATCACCGGGATGACCTGCTCGGCGTAGTTCTTGATGGTGGACCAGGCGACCCCGTTGGGCTCGTTGGTGATCTCGTAGATCACGTTGTTCTTCGCGGCGTGCCGGGCCGAGACGGTGGCGAAGAAGGTCTTGGCCCGCTCCAGGTTGTACATCGGGTCGCCCGGGGTGAGCGTGTGGAAGTCGATCATCGCGTACATCCCGCGTCGGGTGGCCTCCTCGACCAGGTTGTTGACCCGGTTGGTGAAGCCGGCCGGGTCGGTCTCGTAGCCCTGCTCCTGCACGTACATCGCGATGCGGAACAGGTCGGAGCGCCAGTCGTCGGCGAGGGCGTCGAGGGAGGCGTTGTTGTAGCAGTTGCCGAACCACTGGATGCCGTGGCTGCTCATGCCGCGCAGTTGGATCGGTCGGCCGTACTGGTTGCAGAGGTTGACCCCGCAGACCCGCAGTTGCCCGTTGATGGCCACCGGAGTCTGCCCACCGGGCGGGGGCGTGGTGGGCGGCGGGGTCGTCGGCGGGGGCGTGGTGGTCGGCGGGGGAGTGGTCGGCGTGGTCGAGCCGGTGCACGCCGTGCCGTTGAGGCTGAACGAACTCGGCGACGGGTTGGCGCCGGTGAAGCTGCCGTTGAAGCCGATGTTGGTGCTGGCTCCGGTGGCGAGCGAACCGTTCCAGGACATGCTCTGCGCGGTCACGGAGCTGCCGCTCTGGCTCCAGGTGGCCGACCACCCCTGGGTGAGCCGCTGGCCGCTGTCGGGGAAGCTGAAGCCGAGCGTCCAGCCGTTGACCGGGTCACCGAGGTTGGTGACGGTGACGCTCGCGGTGAACCCGCCGGACCAGCTGTTCGTCGTGTAGGTCACGGAACAGCCGGTCGCGGCCATCGCGTTGGTGGTGGGCAGGGCCGTCAACGCGCCGAGGGTCAATGCGCCGACGGCACCGGCCGCGACCAGCAGGCGCCTCAGGCGGCGCGGGGGTTGCTTCATGATGGACCATCGCAATCCGGTCGTGGTGGTGGGGGTACGGCACTCCGCGACAAGGGACGAGGATTCCGGGAGCGCTCCCACGGCAGCCTACGATGCTTCGAAACGATGACGCAATATTTCGATACGTCGAAGCCCTGGATCAACTGTGGCCCCGGGACGTCGTCCCGGGGCCACAGTTCGGGGCAGGTCTGGCTCAATCCTCGCCGGCGGCCCGTCGCCGGTCGGCTTCGGCGTCGGCGGCCCCGACGGGAGTCGGATCGGTGTCCCGTCCTGCTGCGGTCAGATCGATGTCGGCTCCGGTTCGTACGGCATCGGCCGCCGCGTCGTCCGCGCCGACCAACTCGGCGCCGGTGTCGCCATCGTCGTCGATCAGCTTGCCGGTCCCGGTCAGCGCGATCGGCGTGTACCTCGGGTCGGTCGTCATCTCGTCCTCCTCTCCGGTGCCCGACAGGTACCCGCCGCGCGACGCCGGCACACCGGTGACCCGCGCGCGACGTCCGTCCTCCGGGTGGTCGGGGAGTCGATGGCGTCCGGACTTGCGCTGCTCACTACCCTGACTGTGATCATCGGCAAGGTAACCTCTCGACTTTGACAAGGGCATCAGATGAGTGACAGCCACCCTCCGTACGGTGGGCAACAGCCGGATCCGAACGCCGCCCCCTGGGGCACACCACCCGGCTCCCCGGTCGGTCCGCCGGGCTCGCCGGTCACCCCGGCCGGCTACCCCTCGCCGTACGGGGCGCCGGTGCCGCCTCCACCCCCGCCCTACGGGACGCAGCCGACGAAGTCCTCGAACAAGGGCCTCTGGCTCGGTCTGGGAATCGGTGCCGTCGTGATGGCGGTGCTCGTCGCCTGCGGTGGCGTCATCGGCTTCTTCGTGCTGGCCGACGACGACGAGGGGGAGCCGGTCGCGGGCCCGCAGAGCGTCGCGCCCGGTGCCCCGACCGGCGCGCCGTCGATCGTTCCGCCGGCAGAGGAGCAGCCGGACAACAACAACGCGGTCACCGCCCGTAACTCCAGCGACATGTCCGCCGTGTGCGAAGGCAGCCCGATCCTCAACGCCGCGCCCTACAGCGGGGCGAAGGGCACCAAGGTCTACACGTTCGCCAACTCCCCGGAGCGTCCGCAGTCCTGGCTGAGCAAGTCGGTCGGCTTCGACAAGCCGTACTACGCCAAGACCGCCGAGTGGGCATCGGTCTCCGTCGTCGGCTGCCTCACCTTCGAGCAGGGCAGCGAGGGCACGCCCCGCAAGTGCCAGTACAAGGACCGCGACGACAAGCAGGTAAGCGTCGACTACGTCTCCTCGCGCTACACGCTGACCTTCTACGCCGCCAAGACCGGCGAGAAGATCGGTGAGGGCGGCCGGGTCAACGCCCCGGCGGTGCGGTGCCCGAGCTTCATCTCCTACAACAAGGAGACCATGCGGGCGTACGCCCAGCCGGACAGCGGTGCCATCGAGGTGGCGCTGGACAAGTTCACCTCCTGAGTCACCGGCATCCCGGGCGGCGGGGCGGACACCGTTCGCCCCGCCGCCCCCGGTTGCGGGGCCGGTTCGCGCGCCGGGTGTTTCGGTCGCCGGCAGTGGGGCACCTGACCACTGAACACTGTCGGTGGAGGGAGGCATTCCATGCCTGCGGGATCCAGCCCGAAGAGAGAACGGCAGTACGAGCACATCAAGGCCAGCGCCAAGAAGCGTGGCGTGGCCACCAGCCGGGCCGAGGAGATCGCGGCCCGTACGGTCAACAAGGAGCGGGCCCGATCCGGTGAGGCGCGGACCGCGAGCCGATCCTCGGTCGACGACGTCTCGTCCGGCCACCGGGGTGGCAAGCGTTCGCACCGTGGCGCTGGTGGGCGCACCAAGGAACAGCTGTACAACGAGGCGAAGAAGCGTGGCGTCAAGGGCCGCTCGTCGATGTCGAAGGCGGACCTGGAGAAGGCCCTGTCCCGCTGATACGGCGTCCCGGAAAGGTCGGCGGCCCGGTGCACGTTCCTGGACATCGCGCGCTCCGGACACCGACCCCGAGCTGGCACGACGGCCCGCCGAGCCACCACCCTCCCGCAGCAGCGGAGAACCCTTACTGCTGTGCCGGTCGCACCGCGGACGCCTCCGGTGCGGAGGATGCTCCCGGTCACCCCCTCGGTCCGTTCAATGGCCTGCCTGCCGGTCGGGGGGTGTGCGCGCAACGCGGTACGTCGATACTGATCATCGTCCCCACCCTGGGGCAGCCGCATCCGCAGACGTGCCGGCTGCTGCGACCAAGAAGGGAGAAGTCGTGACGAAGACGACCGACGCCAGCGCGGTCAGGTCGACGACGCCCGGCGGTGTCGTCCGGGTCCTGTCGGTGCTGGTGATCGTGGCTGGCCTGGTCATGTCGGTGGCCGGTGGCGCGACGTGGCTGACGGTGCAGCGGCAGCTTGCCGACGAGCGAATCACGGTTTCGGAGGACGCGAAGTGGTTCGCCGGTGAGAAGATCGACGGTCCCCTCACCGCGTACGCCGAGGCCGAGGTCATCGAGCGGCACGCGCTGGAGGCCAGCGGTGGCCGGACGTACGCTGAACTCGACCGGGAGGACCCGACGCGGCAGGTCGTGATGACCGGGTCCTTCCTGCGGGCGTCCCTCTTCACCTCTGTGGTGTCCTTCGGGGTGGCCGCCCTGGCCATGGGCCTCGGACTGATCCTCGCCATCATCGGCTACGTGCTTCTGCTCGTCTCCCGCCGACTGGCCGCGCTGACGCCGTCCGCGACGGATTGACGATCGGCTGGTGGTCGCGCCACGGCCGTGGGTGGGCCCGCGCCATCGGGCTCGCCCGCGACCGGTCGCTTGATTCTGTGCGCGCCTGGCACCGGGCAGGACTGTCGGCACCCGACGAACGGAGACCTCTCGCGGGTGCGCGAGACGCCCGATGCGGCGTCGATGTCGGAGCGGGCGGCTAGCCTCTCGGCATGTCGCGATCGGTGATCCCAGGGAGAGGCGATGGCTGACGCCTCCGACGTACGCCGGCTGGCCCTGGCGCTACCGCACGCCGTGGAGATCGACAGCGACGGCTTCGACTTCCGGGTCGCGGACAAGGGCTTCGTCTGGTCCTATCCCGAACGCCGGCCGGGCAAGCCGCGCGTCATCCGCACCGACATCGCCGTGTTGTACGTCGGCGACGAGGCCGAGAAACAGGCGCTGCTCCTCGGCGAGCCGCCGCTGTTCTTCACCACCCCCGCCTACGACGGGCTTCCGCTGATCATGGTGCGTCTGGCCGAGGTCACCGTCGAGCGGCTCGACGAACTGATCACCGACGCGTGGCGGATGCGCGTGCCGGATCGTCTGTCGCCGTCTCGACGCCCCTGACCGGACGTCGACAAGGCGGCGTAGCGCCTCGGTCTCGCCACACCAGTCGGACGTACACGGCACAGATGACGGAGATCCGGCACGTCTCGTCGCCGCCGAGGATCAGGCTGTAGCAGTTGACCGCGACCTCCTCGACGGTCAGCGCGACCCCGTCCACCTCGGCGCTCGCGAGCATGCTGAGCACGTCGTCGCCCGGCTTGCTCCGCCGCTCCTCGGCCACCTCGGCGGCGAAGTCGAAGGAGCCCGCCCGACGACCGCCGACACGCTGTCGGTGGCAGGATGCCAGTAGACCGGGCGCTCCGTCCGCACGTCCCGCCAGAACACGTGCACGTCGTTGTCGACGAAGGTGGCCGGATCGACCAGGCCCAGGGACCGGGCACGAGGGTGGGCTCGCTCATGGCCCGATGGTGGCAGGCCGAGCACGCTCCCGTGTGGACTCTTGCCGGTTCCTTTCCGACGCGACGCGGGACCGGATCAGTGCTGCTCGGTGTACTGGCCCAGACCGGTCTGGTAGGCGATCGCCACCAGTTGCGCGCGGTCCCGGGCACCCAGCTTGCCCATGGTGCGGCTGACGTGGGTGCGGGCGGTGGCCGGGCTGAGGAACAGGACGGCCCCAATCTCGTCGTTGCTCAACCCCTGCGCGACAAGCGCGAGCACCTCACGCTCGCGATCGGTGAGCATGGCGAGTCGGTCCTCGCCGGCCTGCGCCGCCTTACGCCGCGCGGTGAACTGACTGATGAGCCTGCGGGTGACCCGGGGGGCGAGCAGCGCGTCTCCGGCGGCGATGACCCGGATGGCGTGCAGCAGCTCGGCAGGGCCGGCATCCTTGAGCAGGAAACCACTCGCGCCCGCCTGAAGGGCCTCGAACACGTTCTCGTCGGTGTCGTAGGTGGTCAGGATGAGAATGCGGACCTGGTCCATTCCGGGCATCTCGACGATCTGCGCCGCGGCGCGGATGCCGTCCAGTCGCGGCATGCGGATGTCCATCAGGACGACGTCGGGTCGGGTGGCACGAGCCAGTTCGACGGCCTCGGCGCCGTTGGTGGCCTCGCCCACCACGGTGATGTCGTCCTCAAGGTCTAGCAGCAGCCGGAAACCAGAGCGGACCAGTCGCTCGTCGTCGGCGAGCAGCACCTTGATGGACACGGCGGTCACCGGAGGGACGCAACCGGCGCGAGCGGCAGGCGGGCGACGACCTCGAAGCCGCCACCGGGACGTGCCGTGGCGTGCAGTTCCCCGCCGAGCAGTTGGCAGCGCTCCCGCATGCCGACGATCCCACGGCCGCTCGACTGTGGACCACCCGCACCCACCGCGACCAGCACGGGGTCCCGGACACCCTCGTCGATCACCTGGATGCGGAGCGCGTCGGACGCGGTCTCGATCGTCACGGCCACCCGGGTCGGCCCGACATGGCGGATCACGTTGGTGATCGACTCCTGGACGATGCGGTAGGCCGCGCTGTCCACCGCGCTCGGCAGCGACGCCACGGCCGGGCTCTGCTCGATGGTGACCTCCAGGCCGGCCTCGCGGGCCTTACCGGCGAGCGCGTCGACCTGGTCGAGACCCGGGTGAGGTTCGCGCCCGTCGTCCTCACGCAGGACGCCGAGCACCGCGCGCATCTCGTGCAGCGCCCGGGAGCTGGTCTGCTCGATGGCCCGCAACGCGTCGCGGGCCTGAGCCGGCCGCTTGTCGAGCACGTGCGCCGTGACGCTGGCCTGCACGTTGATGATGGCGATGGCGTGGGCGACAGTGTCATGGACCTCGCGGGCGATCCGTAACCGTTCGGCGTCGACCCGCGCCCGGGTCTCCTCCTCGCGGGCGCGCTCGGCCATCTCGGCCCGTCGTTGCGCGTCGGCGGCGATGACCCTGCGGGACCGGACGGACTCGCCGAGCGTGATGCTGATGACCGACGCCCCGATCCGGAAGAGCACCCAGCCCAGGGCTTCACTCGGCTGGACGTCCGCCCCGGCGACCAACCAACCGGCGGCCAGCACCGCGGTGCCCGTGCCCGCTATCAGCAGTGACCGCCGCCCGTCGCCGTAGGCGGCGAGGGTGTACAGGGCGACGAACAGACCGAGGCAGGACATCCGGTCGGGGAACCCGAGGCCGAAGTAGACCAGGCTGGCCGCTCCGGTGACCGCGAACACGGCAACCGGCCACCGGCGTCGGGCGACGACGGCCACGCCACTCAACACCACCAGGGCGTAGCCGGCGTACCCGAAATCCGAGGCGGGACGGCCGATCGGCTCGGGAAGGACGGCACCGTGCTCACTGACACTCTGGACCTGAACCACCGTGACGAACAGAGCCAACAGGACGTCGGCGAACCAGGCAGGCCGACGGCCGAGCCAGGCCCGTAGTCGTTCCGGCATCAGCCGCAGGTCCATGCCGCGATCCTACGACACCTGTCGCACTCTCCGGTGCGCGGCCGACTACGCCCTGCGACGTACCCGGACCGTCTCCAGCTACGCGGATCCGCGTAGTAGGAGCCACGCCTCGTGCCATGCGCGACAGGTGGCCCCGGCACCAGGATCGGTGCCATGAAGAAGCTCTTCGCGGGCCTGGCGTCACTGTTGCTGCTCGCCGAGGTCGCACAGTTCTATCTCGCCGCCAGCGGAGCGTTCGACTCCGCGCCGATCGAGGAGGCGTTCTCTCCCCACCGCTTCCTCGGGTATTTGATCCTCTTCTCCGCTGTGGTGCTCGCGGTCGTCTGCGCGGTGGCCCGGATGCCCGGCCGGGTCATCGGCAGGACGGCCCTGGTGGCCGGGCTGGTGCTCATCCAGTCGCTGATCCGCGAGGTCGCCAGGTCCTTCGGCGAGGGCTCCGAGACGGGTCACCTCATCTTCGGCGTACACGCCGTCAACGGGCTGATCATCGTCGGGGCGACCATCTGGGTGGTGCGGGAGGCTCGCCAGATCGCCTGGCAGCGCACCGAGCTCAGCGACGCGACCCGGTCATGACCACGGCGGCACTGACCATCCTGGACCACGCCTGGGCGCTGCTCGGCGCCGGCGCGTGGCTCGCCTCCGCAGTGACCGCGGTACGGGGCCGCGCCAGAGCCGCCCTGGTGCTGCTCGGCGCGGCACTGGTGTTCACCCTGGCCAAGGCCGTGTCGGTGGCGGTGCTGGCCGGACGGGGCTGGTGGTTCGTCCAGGAGAAGGTGCTGCTGGGGATGCCGCTGCTTGCGGTGGCCGCGGTGGCCGCCGTGGTGACCGCCGGACCGATGCTGCTCGCCCGGGGGTACCGGAGCACCCCGGCGATCCGGTGGCGAACGGGTGGGCGTCGTCGCGCTGTTCGTCGCCGGGTACGCCGCGTTGGCCGGCTTCGTGGTCACCTACCTCGGGGGGTATCCGCTGACCTTGCCGACGGCGCTGATCACGGTCGGCCTGGTGGTGGCGGCCGTCGGGCTGACCGCGCGGTCGCTTCCGGCACCCGGCGCGGACGTCGCGGGGGAGGGGTTCCCGAACGCCGGGATGCGCCTGTCCCGCCGTGGCTTGCTCGGCGTCGCCGGTGGTGTGGCCGCGGTCGGCGCGACCGGCACCGGCGCAGGCCTGTCGGTGCTGTCCTCCGGCGCGACACACACCGTCGGCGGTGGGCCCGGCCCGAGCCGGGGGTCGCTGGTGTCGGTGGCCGACCTGCGCGGGCCGGACACCCCCGCGCCGGGCGGCGTTCGACGGGCGTACGAGGTGACCGCCCGCAAGGCCGCCGTGCGTCTGCCGTCCGGGAAGGACATCGACGCCTGGACCTTCGACGGTGCGGCGCCCGGCCCGCAGCTCAGCGCGACCCAGGGTGACCTCCTCGAAGTGAAACTGGTCAACCAGGACATCGACGAGGGGGTGACCCTGCACTGGCACGGCTACGACGTGCCGTGCGGGGAGGACGGGGTGCCGGGGCTCAGCCAACCGGCGGTGGCGCCCGGAGCCGCCTTCGTCTACCGGTTCCGTGCTGAGCAGGTCGGGACGTACTGGTATCACACCCACTACGCCTCCCATGTCGGCGTGCGGCGCGGCCTCTACGGCGTGCTCGTCGTGACCCCTCGTGCGGATCCCGATCCCGCTGATCTCGACGTGGTCGTCCCCGTGCACACGTTCAGCGGCGGCGCGGCGGTCGCGGGCGTCGAGCATGTCGCGGCGGCGGGCGCGACGGTCCGGTTGCGTCTGATCAACACCGACTCCGACCCGCGTCGCTTCGTGCTGGCGGGCACCCCGTTCCGGGTGGTCGCGGTCGACGGTCGGGACCTGCACGGGCCCGGTGAGACGAGCCGGACCGCGGTGCGGGTCGCCGCGGGTGGGCGGCGCGACCTGGTGTTCGCCATGCCGGAGACCGCTGTCGCGCTGTTCGTCGACGGCGTGGCCGCGGTGTGGCTACGACCTCATCCCGGCGCGCCCGACGGTGCGGTGGCCGCGCAGGACACCGCCGGGTGGCCGGAACTGGACCTGTTGACCTACGGGACCTCGACCCCCGTGCCATTGCGCACCGCGTCCGCGGACCGGCATTTCACCCTCGTGCTCGACCGTGGGCTGGCCATGGTCGACGGACGACCCGCGTTCGCGCAGACCGTCAACGGGCTTGGTCACCCGTCGATCCCGGACCAGCTCGTCGCCGAGGGCGACGTCGTCCGATTCACCGTGGTCAACCGCAGTCTGGAGACCCATCCCTGGCACCTGCACGGCCATCCGGTGCTGATCCTGTCCCGCGACGGCCAGCCGTCCTCGGGCAGCCCGCTGTGGATGGACACCTTCGACGTCCGTCCCGGCGAGGTGTGGGAGGTCGTGTTCCAGGCGACGAACCGGGGCATCTGGATGAACCACTGCCACAACCTGCCGCACGCCGACCAGGGCATGATGCTCCGCCTGCGGTACGACGGCGTCAGCACGCCGTTCCACGGCGCGCACGCGGCGGGACACCGCCGCCCTTCCTGACACGACAGCCTCAGGTGGTCAGCATGATCTTCGGGTACCGCGCCGTGACCATCTCGCTCACCTTCGTACCACGAACGAACACCACGTTCTCGTGACCGATCTCTGGGTGAGTCACATTCTGTTCATTCGCGGCCTGCCGGTTCGCGGTAGCTCGGCGGATGGGTTCGGGGTAAGGTAATTCTCGAACATGTTTGAAAATAGGGACGGGAGAGCGATGAGCGCGACCCACTCCGTTGAGGTAGGAGAGCAGTCCACGCCGTCATCGGGAGGCACTCCCACGGTACGGCCGCCGGTGAGTACGGGGCCGTTGCTGCGCCCTCATGCCCCCAGTTTCGTGGCGGTCGTGGTCCTGCAGGTCATCGGCGCCGTCGCCGGGCTGGCGCCGCTGTTCGCGGTGATCGAGTTGGGGCGCGCCCTGCTGTCGTCCGGCCCGGTCGACTCCGATCGGGTATGGACCTTCGTGATCCTCGGTGCGATCGGTCTGTTCGTCCGGCTGGTGTTCACCGGCGCGTCGTCCGGGCTCGGCCACGTCCTCGACGGCAAGGTGCAGCTGTCGCTGCGTCGGGCGCTGGCCCGCAGCCTCGGGCAGGCTCCGATCGGCTGGCTCTCCCGTCGCCGCAGCGGTGAGCTGGCGAAGGTGGTCGGTGACGATGTCGCCGCAGTGCACCCGTTCATCGCCCATGCTCCCGGCGAGTTGGTCTCCGCCTTCGTCGTGCCGTTGGTGTCGCTGGTCTACCTGCTGACCATCGACTGGCGGCTCACCCTGATCACCCTGATCCCGGTGGTGCTGGCCATCGCCCACGTCCCGCTGCTGATGACTCCGGCGCGCACCCGCGAGCAGCAGGACTTCGACGCGGCGATGGGCCGCATCGCCACCTCCGTCGTCGAGTTCGTACAGGGCATCGCCGTGGTCAAGGCGTTCGGCGGCTCCGAGCGCGCCCACCGCAAGTTCCTCACCGCCGCCGACGAGTTCGTCGACATCTTCACCCGCTGGGTACGCGGCGTCTCCGCCGTCGCCGCCGGCATGCAGTTGGCGCTGTCGCCGCCCTTCGTGCTGCTGGTGGTGCTGATCGGCGGCACGGTGCGGATCACCTCCGGCGACATGGCACCGGTGGACCTGCTGCCTTTCCTGCTGCTCGGGTTGGGGCTGACCGCTCCGGTCGCGGCCCTCGGCCACGGCTTCGACGACATGCAGGCCGCCGGCCGCGCGGTGAGCCGCATCCGCGAGGTCCTCGGGGTGGGGGCGCTACCGCAGCCCGCGCGCCCGGCCACTCCGCAGGACAACCGGGTGGAACTGCGTGACGTCCGGTTCAGCTACGACGACGACGGCCCCGAGGTCCTGCGCGGGATCGACCTGACGCTGGAACCGGGCACGCTCACCGCGGTGGTCGGCCCGTCCGGCAGCGGAAAGTCCACGCTTGTGCAACTGCTGCCCCGGTTCTTCGACCCGACGGACGGTTCGGTGCGCCTCGGCGGCGTCGACCTGCGCGACATCGACAGCAGGGAGCTCTACCGTCGAGTCTCCTTCGTCCTGCAGGACGTCCGGCTGCTGCGCACGTCGGTCGCGGACAACATCGCGCTGGCGGTTCCGCACGCCGCCCCCGAGGACGTGAAGCGCGCCGCCCAACTGGCGCACATCCACGATCGCGTCCTCGCGTTGTCCCGCGGCTACGAGACCGTGATCGGCGAGGAGGTCAAGCTCTCCGGCGGCGAGGCGCAACGCATCGCCATCGCGCGTGCCCTGGCCGCCGACACGCCCGTCCTGGTACTGGATGAGGCGACCGCCTTCGCCGACCCGCTGACCGATCAGGCGGTACGGCAGACCCTGGCGACGCTGCGCGACCGGACCGTCCTGGTCATCGCCCACCGCCTGGAGACCATCGCCGACGCCGACCTTGTCGTGATGCTCGAGGACGGGGCGGTCGTCGAGCAGGGCAGACCGACCGACCTGCTCGCCCAGGATGGAAAGTTCGCCGCGTTCTGGCGGACCCAGCAGTCGGCGGCCGCCGACGACAGCGAATCCCGCGGTGGTGTACTGCAAGGAGACCTTTCCCGATGATCAGAATGTTGTTGCGGGTGCTCGGCGACGAGTACGCCAAGCCGATGCGTCGCACGGTCGCCCTGATGACGGTGACCGCCGTGCTGGAGGGTCTGCTCTACGCCCTGCTGGTGCCCGTGCTGCGGGCGCTGTTCGGGGACACCCCGTCGGACGCCTGGCCGTGGCTGATCGCGTTCGGGATCTCCGTCGCGGTCTACGCGGTGCTGCGGTACACCAGCGACCTGTCCGGCATGCGCGTCGGCACCACGATGCTGCGGGGCATGTACCACGGCCTCGGCGAACACCTGGCCCGGTTGCCCATCGGCTGGTACAACGCCGCCCGGGTGGGCGAGGTGTCCGTCATGGCCAGCCGCGGTCTGCTCGCGGCGATGGGCGTGTCGGCGCACCTGCTCGGGCCGTTCATCTCCGCCTGCGTGACGCCGCTGACGATCGTTGCCGTGATCACGGTGTTCAACTGGCAGCTCGGGCTGGCCGCGCTGGTGGCGGCGCCGCTCGTGGTGATCACTCAGCGATGGACCGCGCGACTGATGGCCGCCAACGACGCCGACGACGCCGCACGCAACAACGAGGCGAGCGCCCGGGTCATCGAGTACCTCCAGGCTCAGCCGGTGCTGCGGGCCGGTGGCCGAAGCGGCGAGCGTTTCAGTCTGCTCGACGACGCGCTGCAGGGCGTGGAGCGGGCCTCCCGCCGCCAGACGATGTCGGTGCTGCCCGGCGCAGTGGGTCTGACGCTCATCGTGCAGGCCGTCTTCACCACCGTACTGGTCCTGGGAACCTATCTCGCGCTCGGCGGAGACGTCGGAGCCGCGGAGGTTCTGTCCATTCTGGTGCTCGCCGCCCGGAGTGCGGACCCGCTGCTGTCCCTGTCCGACATCGGCGGCAAGCTACGCACCGCCCGCGCCGAGTTGGACCGGCTCGACAAGGTGCTGCGCACCGAGCCGCTGCCCGAAGCGGACCAGCCGGTCCAGCCGCAGCGGTTCGACCTGGAGTTCGACGCGGTCACGTTCCGCCACGGCGATCGCACGGTGTTCGAGGGCGTGTCGCTGTCGGTGCCGCAGGGGCAGCGGTTGGCCGTCGTCGGTCCGTCCGGCGCGGGCAAGAGCACGCTGCTCCAGCTGATCGCCCGGTTCTACGACGTGGAGTCGGGAGCGGTGCGGGTGGGCGGGGTCGACGTGCGACAGATCGACTCCGGCGTGTTGATGGCACAGATCGCCGTCGTCTTCCAGGACGTCTACCTCTTCGACGGCACGATCGAGGAGAACGTACGGCTCGGTCGCCCCGACGCCACTGACGCCGAGGTGCGGGCGGCGGCGACCGCCGCGCGGCTGGACGAGGTCGTCGAGCGGCTGCCCGGTGGATGGGCTGCGAACGTCGGCGAAGGTGGCGCGTCGCTGTCCGGCGGTGAGCGCCAGCGGGTCTCGATCGCGCGGGCACTGCTGAAGGACGCGCCGATCGTTCTGCTCGACGAGGTGACCTCGGCCCTCGATCCGGTGAACGAGGCGGCCGTCCACGACGGCATCGAACGCCTGATGGCGGGTCGGACGGTGGTCATGGTCGCGCACCGGATGCGGACCGTCCGACGCGCCGACCGCGTCGTCTTCGTCGACGACGGACAGTTCGTGGAGGAGGGCAGTCACGACGAGTTGCTGCGTCGCGGCGGTCGCTACGCCGACTTCTGGAGCCTGTCCATGGCCTCCAACACGAGCGAATGAGCTGCTCAGATGCCGGCCCATGAGCTGCTCGCGGGGGCGTGCGATTCCGGCCAGGGGCGGCGCACGACACGTGTGTCGTCGCGTGCCGCCCCTGGCCGTCACCGAGTGAGCCGTTCAGGACGTACCGGCCGTCGGTCAGGCCGCCTTCTCCGGTACGTCGATCAGCTCGCGGTCGCCCAGCTCGGCCTGAGCCGTCGGGCTGACCCGGGGTAGCACGACGAGCGCGATGACGGCGGCGACGATCCAGAGCCCGGCGCCGAGGGTCAGGGCGAAGGCGTACCCGTCGCTGAGCGCGCTGGGCGTGCCCTCCTTGCCGGAGTACTCGAAGGCGGCGGTGCTGAGCGCGGCGAGCCCGAGCGCAGCACCGAGCTGGCGGGAGGTGTTCAACAGGCTGGACGCGGTGCCGGTCTCGTGTTGGGCGACCCCGTGCGTGGCGGTGGAGACCATCGGCCCGAGGCAGAGCCCGAAGCCGACACTGGCGATCACCGACGGAACGAGGACGTCGGCGAGGAACGAGCCATCGGCATCGATCATGCCGAACCCGGCGAACCCGACCGCGCTCACCAGCGCACCCGCGATCATGAGCGTGCGGGCGGGAACCTTGTAGCCGAGCTTGATGGCGATGGCGGAGCCGACGACCACGCCGATCGCCAGTGGCAGGAACTTCAGCCCGGTCTCCGCCGGGCTGGTGCCGAGCACCCGTTGCAGGTAGAGCGAGAGGAAGTAGAAGGCCGAGGCCATGGTGGCGCCGAAGATGAGGTTGTAGGCGTTGGCACCCGCGACCGAACGGTTGGCCAGCAGGCCGACCCGGACCAGGGGATCGCGGGTGGTGGTCCGCTCGACGTAGACGAACGCGGCGAGCAGCACGACCGCCGCCGCCAGGGTGCTGAGCGTGACCATCGAACTCCACGCGTACCGGTCCGTACGGACGATGCCGAGCACCAGCAGCGTCATGCCTCCGGTGGCCAGCAGTGCACCCAGCACGTCCGGGCGGCCTTCGGGCGCGACCGGCAGGTCCCTGGCGATGCCACGCCAGGTCAGGACCATGGCGAGCGCGGCCATCGGCGCGCTGACCCACATCACCCACTCCCAGCCGGCGTACTCGGTGAGCACGCCGCCGATCAGGACGCCGAGGGCACCACCCGCGGCGTTCATCGCGGCCCACACGCCGAACGCCTTCACCCGGGGCTTGCCGCTGGGAAAGGTCGCGGTCAGCAACGCCAGCGCGGCGGGCGCCAGCATCGCGGCCCCGACACCCTGCGCGACGCGGGCGGCCACCAGCTGACCCGGCACGTCGGCGAAACCGCCCGCGAGGGAGGCGAGACCGAACACGACGAGCCCGATGAGCAGCATCCGCTTGTGGCCGTACCGGTCGGCGATCTTGCCGCCGAGCAGGAGTAGTCCGCCGAAGGCCAGGGCGTAGGCGTGGATCACCCAGGTCAGGCCCAGTTCGCTGAAGCCGAGGCTTTCGGCGATCTCCGGAAGACCCAGGTTCACGACTGACAGGTCCAGCGAAACCATGAACTGCACGACGGCCACGGCGGCCAGGGTGAGCCCTGGCCGGGCACCCCGGTCGACTGCTGATTGTCCGTTGACTAATGCCTTGTTCGTCACCGCAAAACCGGTCCTCTGTCGTAGTGACGGGTAGCGTCCGAGTTTTCGAACGCGTTCTTAAATTAACCTCGGCCGTGGGCCGCTGTCTAGCGCGTCACCTCGGAGGAACCTGGTTGGTGGAGGAGGCATGATGGGTCGGTGCCCCAAGCCAATGCGCCGCGACTCAAAGCAGGCAGACCGCCGACGACATCTCGCGCCCAGATCCTGGCCGCCGCGCGCGGCCTCATCGATCGCAACGGCTGGGAGAGGCTCACCATCCGCAAGCTGGCCGCCGAGATCGGCGTGGGGGCAACGACCCTGTACCACCACGTGCAGGACAAAGAGGACCTACTGTTCCTCCTGATCAATGAGTACGGAGAGCAGGTCGCCCACCCCGGGCTGCCGGAGGAGCCGCAGGAACGCGTCATCGTCGCTGCCGCCACGATCCACGATGCGCTGGCGGCGTGGCCGTGGGCGGCCGAGGTCCTCACCACCGACGGATTCATCACCCGGCTCGGCGACTCGCCGCTGGGGCTGGTCGAGGCGGTCGTGGCCGGCGCCATCGACCACGGCTGCACTCCCGACCACGCTGTCTACGTCTTCCGCAGCATCTGGTACTACACGGTCGGTGAAATTCTCGTCCGGTCACACACCGCGCGTCGGGGCGGCGGCGACGGGGCGAACCACCGAGGCCCGTTCTTCGGCAACATCGACGCCGAGAAGTTGCCGCATCTCGCGGCGCTCGGTGACCGCTGGGCGGTGCTGGCCCCGCGCGACACCTATGTCGACGGCCTCCGTGCCCTCGTCGACGGGCTGCTCGCCCAAGGCGTCCAGGCTGAGTCGTAGGCGCGTCGGGGCGCGGGACCCCAGGGCTGCCGACGCGGCATGTCACCGACAGGCACGCCGGGGAGGTGCGCCAACGTCTCCTCCCCGGCGTGCCGACGGTGTCAGGCGATCGTGCAGGACGCCCCGTTGAGGGCGAACGAGCTGGGCCTTGCGGTGTTACCGGTGTGGGTGGCCTGGAAGCCGATCGTCAACGATCCGTTGGCGGGGATGCTGGCGTTGTACGAGACGTTCCTCGCCGTCACCTGCCCCGAGCTGGGGGAGTAGGTGGCGTTCCAGCCGCCGGTGATGTTCTGACCACCGGGCAGGGTGAACACCAGTGACCAGCCGTTGATCGCACTGGTGCCGGTGTTGGTGATGGTGAGGTTCTCGGTGAGCCCGTTGTTCCACGCGTTGATGGCGACGGCCACTCGGCAGGCGGCGGAGCCCGGCGGGGGCGTGGTCGGGTTCGGCGGCGGCGTGGTCGGGTTCGGCGGCGGGGTGGTCGGGTTCGGCGGCGGGGTGGTCGGGTTCGGCGGCGGGGTAGTCGGGTTCGGGTTGGTCAGGCCGAAGAACTGGACGGCGGCCGCGGCCATGCCGCCGGAGGGCAGGCTGTGGCCGGCACCCTGGATGCTGTACGCCTCGACCTGGACGGTGCCGCTGCTGTCGGCGAACCGGCGGCGGTTCCAGTTGGCCTGCGGCGTGTCGGTGGAGGTCGGATTCTGGCTGAGACCGAACACGTTGGTCCACTGCTCGACGGCTTCCTGCAACAGTGAGAACGGCACGAGCGTGTCGTTGGTGCCGTGCCACAGCTGCACCCGGGGACGCGGACCGGAGTAACCGGGGTAGGCCTGGCGCACCGCGTCACCCCACTGCTGCGGGGTCCGGTTCATGTTGCCGCCGGTGCACTGGCTGCTGCCGGGCGGGTAGTCCGCCGCGTTGGCGAAGCAGTTGAACGGGACCCCCATGAACGCGGCACCGGCCTTGAACACGTCGGGGTAGAGGGCCAGCATGTGGTTGGTCATCATGCCGCCGGACGAACTGCCCGTCGCGTACACCCGGTCGGGATCGGCGTTGTACTGCTGTTGCGCGTACCGGACCATCGACATGATGGAGACCGGGTCGCTGCCGCCGCCGCGACGCTTGGCGGCATCCGACCAGACGTCGAAGCAGTTGCCGAAACCGGCCTGCTGGGTCGCGGACGGGTAGATCACGATGAAGCCGTAGCGGTCGGCCTGGCTGGCGAACTCGCTGCCGGAGTAGAAGCCGGGGCCCGAGCCGCCACAGCCGTGCATGGCCACCACCGTCGCCGGCCTGGCCGGGCGGTTGTCCGGCACGTAGATGTGCATGCGCATCCGGCCGGGGTTGTCGCCGAAGCTGGTCACCTCGGTCAGCGAGGCCGCGTACGCGGGACTGATCGTGGGGGCCACCAGGCCGGCCGCGACAAGCGACACGGCCAGGCCGAGCAGTAACTTTCTTCTGATTTTCACGGACGACTCCTTCGAACGCCTGTTAGCAGGCTGGGATCGGTCTGCGCGTTGTGCTCGCGGGTGCGCCCAACTCCCCGCAGTGATCACGGCGTGTCCACCACGTCTGGCTTGCCCTGCCCGGCTCCGTGTGGCGTCGTGTAGCAGATATTGTTCTCCTGGGCCCAGGAAGTGTCAATCGACGTACCTCGATCAACTGTGGCCCTCGTCCCGGCCGGGCCGACGGACCGACTCATCAGCGTCCATCTACAGTCGATACCCCGTCCCCCGAGTCGAGTCCGGAGCGCCCGTGACTAGCCCGTTCCACATCGAGGAGATCTATTCCGACGACGGGAGCAACTCGCTCCGGATGCCGCGGCGACAGGTGGGCAACTCGCCTCAGGGCTTCGCGATGACGCTGCTGGCGGACTACACCCTGCGGACCCGCGCCGCGCTTCCCTCCGCCGCAATCGTCGCGCTGCTCACCGAGTCCGGGGTGACCACCGCCGGTGCCCGTACCGCGATCAGCCGGCTGGCCCGTCGTGGTGTGCTCGAAGGAAGTCGGCACGGACGCCGCAGCTCGTACCGACTCAGCCGGGCCGCCGCCGCCAACCTCTCCAGCGGAGGCAACTGGATCCTCACCTCCACCACCGCCGCGGCGCCGTGGGACAGGTGCTGGACGATCGTGGCCTTCTCGCTGCCGCAG
The DNA here is from genome assembly GCF_042898635.1 of Micromonospora sp. NPDC000442. Classification (NCBI taxonomy): domain Bacteria; kingdom Bacillati; phylum Actinomycetota; class Actinomycetes; order Micromonosporales; family Micromonosporaceae; genus Micromonospora; species Micromonospora sp. NPDC000442. The sequence goes on from NZ_JBIAYZ010000011.1 coordinate 145,567, forward strand.
GATCGCAGCGCCCAGCGCCGGGCGCTGCGCAGTCAACTCCGCTGGCTCGGGTACGCGCCGCTGTACGACGGCCTGTGGATCTCGCCGTACGAACTGACGCCGCGGGCGCGGGTCCAACTCGAACAACTGACCCTCGGCACCGTCACGGTCTTTCGCGGCCGCCAGAACGTGCTGGGGTCGATCAGTGACCGTGCCCCCATCGAGGCATGGGACATCGACGCCATCAACCGGCACTACGCGGAGTTCCTGGACAGTTGGACTTCGCTGCTGCCGCTGGTCAGCTCCGGGCAGGTCGACGGTGCCGCGGCGGTCCGAGCGCGTACCGAGGTGATGGACACCTTCCGCCGCTTTCCCACCCTCGACCCGCAGCTACCGGTGGAACTGCTGCCGGCCGGCTGGCTCAGGCAGCCGGCCCGGGAGCTGTTCGCAGCGGTGTACGACGGTCTCGCGCAACCCGCCGAGCAGCACGTCCGGGCGGTCGTCGGGCGGTTCACCGACAGCGCGCCGCTCGGCATCCGGGCCCACACCACCGCCGACCTGATCGCCGGCGTACGCGCTGACGGCGGCGCCGGCCCGGCTGAGACCGGGCAACCCGGTGAGTGGCAGGGCCCGGACCCGGCCACCCACTGCGACGAGGCTGACGGCCCGGGCCCCGGCCGAGCTGACCTGACGGCCCGGGCTCCGGCCGAGCTGACCTGACGAGTCGGCGTCCAGCACCTGACCGTCAGGCCGGCGGGCGTCGCCCGCTGCGGCTCATGCCGCCACGGTGCGCGGCAGCGTCGCCGACACCGTCCAGCCGCGGTCGAGGTTCGGCCCGGCATCGACCGAGCCGCCGAGCAACTGGGCCCGTTCGCGCATGCCGATCAGCCCGAAGCCGGCGGGCCCGAACCCGCGTGGACCAGGACCTTCTCCGTCGTCGCTGACCCGTAGCCGCACCACCTCATCGTCGCAGGCGACCCGCACCACGATGCGCGTCGCATGTCGGGCGTGCCGGCGAGCGTTGGTGACCGATTCCTGGGCCAGCCGGTAGATCGCAGTGGACACCGGCATCGGCAACCCGTCGAGATCACCGGACAACTCCACCTCGACCGCCGGGCCCCGAGCGGAGCGGCTGGCCAGATGTTCGAGGTCGGCGATGCGTGGGGCCGGCGTCCGGTCGGCCGGCTCGTCGCGGCGTAACACCCGCACCATCGCGCGCATCTCGACAAGCGCCCGGGTCGCCTCGGCCTCGATGATCCGTAGCGCGTCGGCGGCAGCGGCCGGTTGCGTGTCGAGCACGGCCAGCCCCGCCTGGGCCCGGATCGCCATCGCGGACACGTGATGGGCGACCGTGTCGTGCAGATCGCGGGCCAGTCGCTCCCGCTCCAGCAGCTTCACCTGCTCGAACTCGCGTTGGCGCGCTCGTGCCCGGTAACGCAGCGCAGCTCCGAGGGCCAGCGCGGCCGAGACCACCCCGGCCCCGGCCAGCGCGTCGCCCGGACGGAGATGACCGACCGCCGCCGACAGCACGATCTTCGCGGCGACGATGGTCGCTCCGAGGACGGCCTCGCGTCCCGCACCCCACCGCGACAGCGAGAACACCAGGATCAGCAGGTAGGCCAGCGTGTGCAGGCCGAGATCGCCGCCGACCACGGCCTCGCCGACGGCGCAGACCGGGAAGGCGACCGCCGCCATGAGCAACGGCCTGGTCCGTCGCCAGAGCAACACCGGGGCGAGCCCGACGCCGACCAGGACCGGCACGAACGCCGGTGCCGGCAGATCCGACCGTACGAACCCCTCCAGCAGCGCCGTCGCCGCGAACACGACGACCAGCAGCCAGTCCCGCCATCCGCGCGGTGGTCCCGCCGGGCGCGGCTCGTGCCACCACGATCGCAGCAGCTCCCGCACCACCCGATCGTACGGGCGGCCGAACCTCGACCACCAGGGGCGACAGCGCCCCGGACCTGGTGGCAGGATCCCCGCATGCAGTTCGCAGAGGTGATCCGTCGTCGTCGGATGGTGCGGCACTACGCCGACCGGCCGCTCAGCCCCGAGATCGTCGAGACGATCCTGGCCAGCGCGCTGCGGGCGCCGTCGGCCGGCTTCTCGCAGGGCTGGGCCTTCCTCGCCCTCACCGAGCCGGGCGACCGCGCCCGATTCTGGCCCTTCGTGCCGACCCGCGTCGCGCAGACCCCCACGATGCAGAACGCGCCGCTGGTGGTCGTACCGCTCGCGCACAAGGCGGCCTACCTCGCCCGGTACGCCGAGGCCGACAAGGGCTGGACCGACCGGTCGGAGGCCCGCTGGCCGGCACCCTACTGGTACATCGACACCGGCATGGCGGCGCTGATGATGCTGCTCACGGCCGTCGACGAGGGACTGGACGCCTGCTTCTTCGGCATCATGCCGGCAACCGGTGCGGACTTCACGCCCGAGGTCGACGTCCCCGCGCACACGGCCGCCTTCAAGGCCGAGTTCGGCATCCCCGACGAGTACACGCCGATCGGCGGCATCTGCATCGGTTACCGCGCCCACGACCTGCCGCCGCAGAACCCCACCGTCGCCGCGCGTCGCCGGGACGCCAGTTCGGTCATCCACCGCGGCCAGTGGGGCAACGCCTGACCCAGTCTTCCGGCTCCGGCAGCACCGTGCCGGTCCGGTCGGGTGTCGATCAGCGGGGCGGTGCAGGCCCAACGGCCCTGCCGCGCATACCTCCTCAGGGTTGGGATGAGAGAGAGGACGTACCCGAGGAGGGGCTATGACACCCACGAACACCAGAGTCGACCTGGACCCGATCGACGTGCGGTTTCGTGCCGGAGAGGCGTACGAGATCCGGGTGCGCGATCACCGGCTGCTGGCCGACCAACCGGTCGACGCGGGCGGTGCTGACACCGCGCCGAACCCTACGGAGCTGTTCGCCGCCTCGCTCGCCGCCTGCGTCGCGTACTACGCCGGGCGTTACCTGACCCGGCACGGGCACGACCGTGCCGGCCTGACGGTGACCGCGTCGTTCGAGATGGCCACCGACCGACCGGCCCGGGTCGCCGCCATCCGGATCACCGTACGACCGCCGACCGACCTGCCGCCGGAGAAGTGGCCCGCGCTGCGTGCCGTGGCGAGCCACTGCACGGTGCACAACACCCTGCTGAACCCGCCTGAGATCGAGGTCGACATCGAGTGAACCGGCGACGGCCGGTGCGGCACCGACGACGCCGACGAGCCGGCGGCGGCACGGCACCGACGATGCCGACAACGATCGGGCCGATAGTTGATGGTCACCGATGGCTGTCGCTGTGACACTCCCCGTGGGGAGGCGAGATGACGGCCAACCGAGAGGTGGGATTCGGGCCCGACCCGGTGCTGGTGGGCCGGGCAGCCGAGCTGGAGTCGCTGGACAGTGCGGTGGCCACCGTGCGGGCCGGGCGATCCGTGGCGGTCGAGGTGTGCGGCGAGGCGGGCCTGGGCAAGACCCGGATCCTCCGCGAGTTGGCCCGGCGGGCCGCCGCCGCCGGGCTGCTGGTCCGCCTCGGCCGGGCCACCCAGTATGAGCAGGGTGTGCCGTTCGGGCTCTACGCCGAGATGGTGGAGGCGGCCGGTAGCGGGCCGGGCGACGCGGCGCAGCCGTCGGTGCCGGTGGCGGTGCGGCGGATGCTCACCCAGGCACCGGAACCGGGTGCCGCGCTGCTGCTCGACGACGTGCACTGGGCCGACTCGGCGTCACTGGAGCTGACCGAGCATCTGATCGGCAACCCGCCGCCGGTGCCGATGCTGCTCGCGGTGGCGTTCCGCAGCGCCTGCCCACCGGCACGGCTGGTCAACGCCATCGCACGGCTCGGCCCGGCAGCCACCCTCATCGACCTTCCGCCACTGGACGCGGCCAGTCTGGACGTGCTGCTGGCCGGCGTGCCACGTCGCCGCCGGGAACTGATCCTGCGGTCCAGTCTCGGCAACCCGCTCTACATCCAGGCGCTGTCCCGGCTCGACGACGACGAACTGGACGGTCTGGCGGCCCTGGCCCGGCGGCACGACCCGGTCGACGACGACCGCCTCGCCGGATCGCGACGGTCCGTGCTGGCGGGACTCGCCGCCGAGATCACCGCCCAGCAGTTGTCGGTGCAGCGGGTCGCCCACATCGCCGCGGTGGTCGGCGACCACACCACGATCGACCTCGTCGGGCACGTCGCCGGCCTGCCGATGCCCGTGGTCACCGCGGCGGTCGACCAGCTCGGGCGGCTCGGGCTGCTTGACGCGGACGGCGGTCGGCTGCGCTACCGGCACCCGTTGATGCGGGCCTCGGCGTACGCGTTGACCGGCGCGGCCTGGCGGTTCGAGGCGCACACCCGCACCGCCGGCTACCTGCGTGGCCGGCGGGCGTCCCGGCAGTTGGTGGCCCACCACACGGAACGGTCCGCCCGCCATGGTGACGAGACCGCCGTGGCCACGTTGGTCGACGCGGGTGTCGCGTTCGCCCACGAGGCCCCCGCCCAGGCGGCCCGCTGGCTCGGCACCGCGCTGCGCATCATGCCGGACACCGGGCCGCGCGACGAGCGGCGTGCCGAGGTGGCGATGTGGTACGCCCGAGCCCTCGGCCGCAGCGGCGAGTTGGCCCGCAGCCGCGAGGTGCTCCAGCGGCTGTGTCGGGCCGGGGGGCCGGTGCAGACGCGGGCCGAGACGTTCGGTGTGGCGGTGGCCCGGCAGCTCGGCGACTTCGCCGAGGCGGCCGCGACACTCGGCACGCAACTCGGCCGGGGCGGGCTCGACCCGGTCGAGGAGGCGAAGCTGCACGTGGAACTGGCGGCCGTTGACGCGTTCCGGGAGGAGCCGACCTCGGCGGTGCACCACGCGCAGCGGGCCCTTGAACTGCTCGACGAGCGCCGGTCGGTGCTCGTGGCGGCGGCGCTGACGCTGCGGGCCCTTGCCACCCTGTACCTCGGCTGCGCCGGGTCGGCACGCGAGCAGCTTGCCACCGCCGTCGTCGCCGTGGACGCCACCGGCGACGCGGACCTGCGCCCGTACGTCGAGATCGTCTCACCGTTGGCGCTGGTGGAGATCCAGTTGGGCAACTTCGCTGACGCGGACCGACATCTTGCCCGGGCGAGACGGATCCTGGACGGCCTCGGGCCGAGCAGCGCCTCGCCGTACCTGCTCGTCATGGAGTCGCTGGTGCACACCCGCGCCGGCCGGCTGACCCGTGCGGTGCGGGCCGCGGAGGAGGCGCGGACCGCCGCCGAGCGGGTGGGCAGCACGGAGATGGGCGCGATGGCGGCGGCGGTCCGGCTGCGCCCGGTGCTGTGGACCGCCGGCCCGGCCGCGGCCCTCGCCACCGCCGGCCCTGCCGTGGCCCCCGTCGGCGGCGACCTGGGCAGCGACGGGCCCGAGGTGGTCGGGCCGCCGCGGTCCCGGGCGTGGTGGCGGATCAACCGGGTGGAGCTGGCCCTGGCCAGGGCGGTCGCGGGTGACTGGGGCGGTGGCGCCGACCTGCTCACCGAGCCGGCGACACCGCCGTCGAGACATCCACCGGTGCTGGTGGCGCGGGACCTGGTCGCGGCCGTCGCCGCCGTCGGGCGAGGTGACCACGCCACCGCCAGACAGGTCGGTGAGCGGGCGGAACGCCGGGCAACGGCCGCCGGCCTGCCGTACGAGATCGGACTGGCCCGGTTCGCCCGAGCCTTCACCGCGTACCGGATGGAGGGCCCGGACCGGGCGACGATGCTGGCGGAGAGCGCGGCGGCCAGCTTCGCGGCGGCCGGGACGCCGATGGAGGAGGCGTTGTCCCGCCACCTCGCCGGTGCCGCGTACCTCGTCGCGGGCCGGTACGGCCCGGGCGCCGCGGCACTCGACCGCGCCGAGACCGGTTACCGGGCCTGCGGTGCCGGGTGGGCCGCATCCGTGCTCGCCGGGCACCGTGCCACCGGCCCGGCACGCTCCGGGCGACCGGACGGTGATGCCGCCCTCACCGTCCGGGAGCGGGAGATCGCCGGCCTGGCGACGACCGGCCTGAGCAACAAGGAGATCGCCACGCGGCTCTATCTGAGCCCACGGACCATCGAGTCCCACCTGAACCGGGTCTTCGCCAAGCTCCAGGTCCACTCCCGCACCGCGATGGCGCGCCGGCTCTCCGAGGCTGCCGGCGACCACGGGCCACCTGCGTAGCCGCTTGCGTAGTTTCACGGATCCGCTGCGTCAGCGCGCTTTGCCACCCTGCCGGTACCCGATTCCGCAGGACGTGAGGGGTGATGATCGTGGACGGAAGACGCCGGTCCCGGCACCGGAGCGCCATCGCATGGTGGTCGCTACGGCGACGTTCCCGGGTGGGTGTGTCGATCCTGATGGTGGTCGGGCTGCTGACCGCGATCCAACCGGTGACGGCCGCCTCGGCCGCCCCGATCGGTTCGACGGCCGGGCCGACGGTGTCGGCTGCGGGGCCGGACGCCGGGTCGACCGAGACCTGGGAGCCGCGGCCCACGCTGCCCGGACCGGTGGTGGTGCCGCGTAAGGGCACCCGGCCGGCGCCGTTCACCAGCCGGACCGCACCGGTCAGTCCCAAGGCGCTGCCGGGGCAGGAGAAGGCGACCGGGAACGGTCTGCGGGCCGGCGTCGGATCCGCGGTCCGCAGCCGGACCGCCGGTGCCGGTCAGGACGCGGACTGGTACTGCCAGGAGCAGGTGACGCGCCGGACATCGGTCAACGCCGACGCCGACAACTACTCCGCGACCGTCGAATATTTCGCCGAGCTGAGCTGCAACTTCTACCTCGACTACGCGTACGGTGTCGCCGGTGTCGTCGACCGCACCCCCGGCTACGACGGCACGCTGTTGTACGTGGGCTCGCCGTTCGCCTTCAACCGGTACTACTACGGAGCCACCAGCGGCGGCGTCCGGATCCCCGGTGACCTCTACGACGGTGGGCGTCAGGTGGAGATTCTGTTCGAGCTCTACCTGCTGGCGCCGGTCGGTTCCGCCTGGGGTGCCTGCGGTCCACTGCCGGGCCTGCGCTACCTGCTCTGCGAGGGGCTCGGCACGGATCTGCTGCACATCGTGCTGGGCACCGGGACGTTCGACAGTGGGCTGGCGGCACCGGTGATCCGTCACACGGCGCTGGGTGACTCGTACTCCGCCGGCACGGGTGCACCGCCGTACCTCGGCCCGCCGAACCCGGCGATCTGCCGGCGGGCCAACGCCACCTACTCGATGCAGATCCAGGGTGACCGCTTCCGGGGTCTGCCGATCGACCGGACCAACCTCAAGGCGTGCCACGGCGCGCGGATCAACGACCTGACCAACCGGCAGAGCCTGGAGGAGTTCGCCCAGGTCGACTACGTGAAGCCCTACACGAGGCTGGTGACGGTCACGATCGGCGGCAACGACCTCGGGTTCGCCACGAAGCTGCGCGACTGCGCGCTGTCGGACTGCGGTGGCGCCCCGCTGGTCACCCCGGCGGAGCTACAGGCCACCCAGGCCAGGCTGGTGTCGCTCTACCAGAACATCCTCTCCCGGATGCGGTCCGACGCCGTGCTGGCGGTGCTGAGCTACCCGGCCTTCCTGCCCGTGCCGGGCGTCGACCCACTGCCCACGAGCGGGGGGTGCTTCGGTACGAACGCCACCATCGACACCGCCGAACTCACCCGCATCGCCGAGGCCACCGCCCAGGCCCGGGACATGATCGCCGCAGCCGTCCGGGCGACCGGTGACGGGCGGATCGTCTTCGTGGACGCCTTCGACGTGTTCCAGGGCCACCGGGTGTGCAGCGGTGATCCGTGGTCCAACGGGTTCGTGGTCTCGGACCCGGAGGATTCCTTCCACCCCAACGCCCGCGGCTACCGGGCCATGGCCGACCGGCTGCGCCAGGTGCTGGGCATCACTCTGTGACGGTGACGCCGGCAGGGCACCCGGGTGCCCCTGCCGGCGTCACCATGGCGGGCCGGTCCTCCGCCGACTCACGTCGTCGCCAGGGCCTCGGTGGGGGAGAGGCGGGAGGCACGGATCGCCGGATACAGGCCGGCCAGACCGCCGATGAGTAGCGTCGCGAGCACACCCCCGGTCGTCGCCCAGGCCGGGACCACGGTCGGCCACCCCTGGGACAGCGCGTAACCGGAGGTCACCAGGATGCCCAGCAGCACCCCGCCGGCCCCGCCGAGGGCCGACAGCAGCAGCGATTCGGCGAGGAACTGGGTGCGGATCTGCCCCCGGGTGGCACCCAGCGAGCGCCGCAGCCCGATCTCCGACCGCCGCTCCAGCACCGAAATGACCATGGTGTTGGCCACTCCGACGCCACCGACGAGCAGGGCCACCGCGCCCAGCCCCAGCAGCAGCGCGGTGAACGTCTCGTCGGTGGCCTGCGCGGCGGCCAACGCGTCCGAGGGACGGGAGACGTCGACCTCGTTGGGTGCCTCCGGGTTGGCGGTCGCCCCGAGCACCGCGCGGACCGCCTCGACCTGGTCGGCTTCGGTCCGGGTGTAGACGGTGGTCGGGTGACCGTCGAACCCCAACTGGTTCGCGGCGACGGCCCAGCCGACCAGGGCCGAGCTGTCCAGCTCCGGTGCCAGCGGTGCCGGAGCGAGGATGCCCACCACGGTGAACCAGCGATCACCGAGCCACACCTGCACGTCCGGGCCGGCGGCACCCAGCCCGAGCCGCTCGGCGGTGGACGCGCCGAGTACCACCGCCGGGTACCGGGCGGTGGCCTCGTTCAGCCAGGTGCCGCTGGCCACCTCGCCGCCGACGGTGTCCAGGAGCCCGAGCTGGGCCGCCCGTACCGCGATGCCGCCGGTCTCCGCCTGCGGGATGCGGTCGGTGCGGTAGACCTTCGCGTCGGCGACCTGACCGGTGGCCGCCACCTGCGTCACCGGACCGATCCGCCCGATCATCGCCACCGAGTCGTCGGGCAGTTGAGCGTCGGCACCGAAGAGGGTCCGGCCCGGTGACACGGTGAGCAGGTTGGTGCCGAGCGCGGCCAGGGTGCGATCCAACTCGGCACGCGAGGACGACGAGATGCCGACCACGGCGATCATCGCGGCGATGCCGATGGCGATGCCGAGCGCGGAGAGAAACGCCCGCAGCGGACGGGTCCGGAGCCCGACGCCACCCACCCGCACCACGTCGGCGGCGGGCATCCGGGCCGGGGTGAGCTGTGCGGCCGGCCGGTTCTGCACCGTCACGGACATGTCAGCTCACCCCGCTCGACACGAGCCGCGAGTCCGCGCAGATCCGCCCGTCGCGCATCCGCACCTGCCGCGGCAGGGCGGCGGCGATCTCCCGGTCATGGGTGATCACGACAACCGTGGTCCCGGCCCGGTGCAGCTCGTACAGCAGGTCGAGCACGGCCGTCCCGGAGCCGGTGTCGAGGTTGCCGGTCGGCTCGTCGGCGAGCAGCACGGCGGGCTCGCCGACGACCGCACGAGCCACCGCGACCCGCTGCCGTTCGCCGCCGGAGAGTTCGTGCGGCCGGTGCCCGAGCCGGTGCCCGAGACCGACCCGATCCAGCGCGGCCTCCGCCCGCCGCCGACGCTCCCGGCGGGGTACGCCGGCATAGAGCAGTCCGTCCGCCACGTTGTCCGCCACCGGTACGCCCGGGGCCAGGTGGAACTGCTGGAACACGAAGCCGATCCGGGTGGCGCGCAACACGGAGAGTTGCCGGTCGGACAGCCGCGCCACGTCGTGACCGTCGATCACCACGGTGCCCGAGGTCGGCTCGTCCAGCGTGCCGATCACGTTGAGCATCGTCGACTTGCCGGAGCCGGACGGGCCGACGATGGCCACCAGTTCGCCGTACCCGATGCGCAGCGACACCTCGGCGAGCGCGACCACGTCGCCGCCGTACCGCTTGCCGACCTGGTCGAGCACGACCACGTCGCCGCTCACCGGGGCATCCCGACGGTGCTGCCCTCGACGATGCCGTCGCCGGTGATCTCGACCCGCCCGTCGGCGAACAGCCCGGTCGTCACCGCCACGATCCGGCTGGGCCCCTCGTCGAGGACCTGCACCCCGTAGCCGCCCTCGGCGAGCGCCAGCAGCGCGGCCACCGGCACGGTCAGCACGTCCGTGCGCTCGCTGACGGTGAAGGTGATCTCGGCGGACGCCCGGTCGAACTCGGCCAGCGCCTGCTGGTCGTCGACGGCGATCGTCACCTCGATTCTCGTCTCGGCGCTGGTGTCGCCACCGGCGTCCGCCGATCCGTTGTGGATCACCGTTTCGACCGTGGCGACCTTTCCCGTCACCCGCCGGCCGTCGGGCAGGGTGACCTGCACGGTCGTGCCACGCTCGGCGAGACGCTGGTCGTCGACGTCGAGTTCGGCGGTGACCAGCCGGCTGGTGCCGGTGTAGGTGAGCACCGCCTGCCCCGGCTGGATGGCCGCGCCCTCGTCCACCTGGTGACCCTCCACCCGGACGGCGCCGTCGGCGAAGGTGATGCGACCCAGCTCGACGCGGCCGGTCTCCGGCACGCCGAGGTCGTCCTGCCAGGCACGGACCGCCTCGGCGGTGGCCCAGGTGTACGCGTCGTCGACGGTGAAGCCGGAGTAGCCGAGGGCCTCCAGGTTCCGTTCCAACTGTTTGACGTCGGCCCCCTCGACGCCGGGTTGCAGCGTCCGGTAGGCGGGCAGCCGCCCGTAGAGCAGGACCACCGGGTCGTTGTCGACGGCATAGAGGGCCTTGCCGCGCGTCACCGTGGTGCCGGTGTCGGGCAGCGCGGTGAGCGTGCCGGGCAGGCGGCTGGTGGCGGTCCGACCGGGCCCGTATCCCAGCTCCCCGTCGACGGTCTCGGCGTCGGCGAGGGTCTGTCGGGTGACGGCGGCGCTGCCGGGCGCGGCCGTGCGAGCCTCGGCGGAGCCGTCGCCGGAGCCACCACCGAAGCCGACCGCTGCGGCCACGCCGGCCCCGGCGACGAGGACCAGCGCCGCGCCACCGGCGGCGGGCAGGCGGGTGCGACGGGTCACCGGCCGCCCCCGAACTGCGGGGCGTGCTGACGACACGCCTCCAGGGCGGAGCGGAACGCCGGGTCGTCCGGGTCGATTCGCAGGGCGTCCCGCTGGATCTGGATCCGGCCGTCCGCGGCCGGGTCGGGGAAGTCCGGCACGCCGTTCTCGCGCATGCACCGGGCCATCACCCGCATCTGTTCGAGCTGCTCGGCGTCGAGCTGCGCCGCCTGCCCGCCGTTGGGCAACAGCTGGCGGCACTTCTCCATGCCGGCTTCGACCTGCTTCGGGTCGACACTGCCGTCGAACCGGAACATCGGTCCGTTGCCGGCCTCCGGGTCTGGCATCTCCACCCCGTTCTCCCGCATGCAGCGGGCGAAGTCCAGTCTTCGTTCGGCGTCGCTGCCGCCGGCACTGTCACCGTTGGCGGAGGCGGTGGGCGCGGCGGCGCCGCCGGCGGTGGCCACCCCGGTCCGGTCGCCGTCCTGGCCGGCGCACCCGGCGAGCGCCAGGATCAGCAGGACGGGAAGCGTGAGTGTGCTCCGTCGCATCGTCGGTGTCCTTTCCGGTGTCCGACGGCGGTCGCCGGACACCGGACCAGTGCATGCGAGGCGGCGTATCGCGGGCGTAACCGATCACGTTTACGGCGGGGTTATCTCCGGTCGCGGCACCATGGACCGGTGCGAGTGCTGGTGGTCGAGGATGAGGACGTGTTGGCCGACGCCATCGCGGAGTGGCTGCGCCGGGAGGCGTTCGCGGTCGACGTCGCGTACGACGGCGACGCCGCGTTGGAACGGCTCGGGGTCAACGAGTACACGGTGGTGGTGCTCGACCGCGACCTGCCGGTGGTGCACGGCGACGACGTGTGCCGGGCGATCGTCGACTCCGGGGGTGACACCCGGGTGCTGATGCTCACCGCGGCCGCGGCGGTACGTGACCGGGTGGCCGGCCTCGCCCTCGGCGCGGATGACTACCTGGTGAAGCCGTTCGCGCTGGTGGAGCTGGCTGCCCGGGTGCACGCGCTGACCCGGCGGGCCCGGCCCGCCGCGCCACCGACGTTGCGCCGGGCGGGCATCGCGGTCGACCCGGGCCGCCGCGAGGTGTACCGCGACGGTCGGTACGTGCCGCTGTCGCGCAAGGAGTTCGCGGTGCTGGCCGAGTTGCTGCGGGCCGACGGTGCGGTGGTTTCCGCCGAGGAACTGCTGGAGCGGGCGTGGGACGAGCACATCGACCCGTTCACGAACGTGGTCCGGGTCACCGTGATGAAGCTGCGGCGCAAGCTCGGCGATCCTCCGGTGATCGAGACCGTGCCGGGCACGGGGTACACGATCCGGTGAAGCGACTGACTCTGCGGGCCCGCCTCACCCTGGTCTACGGCGGTCTTCTCCTGCTCGCCGGCATCGTCCTGCTCGGCGTCACGTACGTGCTTGTGGACCAGCGGATGCCGCAGCCGATGCGCGCCGAGTTGCCGGACCGCGCCACCGTGGTGACCCGGTTGCCGACGTCGATGGAGGACCTCGACAAGATCCGCATGTTGATCCAGGACGTGCAGAGCGAGGCCAAGCGTTCCGCCCTGGAGTCGCTGCTCACCCAGGGCGGCCTCGCGCTGGTGGTGGTCTCGGCGGCGGCCGTGGCGATCGGTTGGCTGGTCGCCGGCCGGGCGCTGCAACCACTGCACCAGATCACCGGGACGGCCCGCCGGATCGCCGGGGCCGACTCCGCCGGACGCGGTTTGCACGAACGGATCGCCCTGACCGGCCCTCGTGACGAGGTACGGGAGCTGGCCGACACGTTCGACCAGATGCTGGAGCGGCTGGACCGGTCCTTCGACGGGCAACGACGGTTCGTCGCGAACGCCTCCCACGAGCTGCGTACGCCGCTGGCGCTGAACCGGGCGCTTGTGGAACTGGCGGTCAGCCGGCCGGACGCGCCGGCCGAGGTTCGTCGGCTCGGTGAGGCGTTGCTGTCGGTGAACGAGCGGCACGAGCGACTGATCGACGGTCTGCTCACCCTCGCCGACTCGGAGAGCGAGCTGACCGAGCGCGCGACGGTCGACCTCGCCGAGATCGCCGCCCATGTGGTCGAGCAGGTGGCGCCGGTGCACCCCGGCGTTCCGGTGCACCGCTCGTTGGAGTCGGCCCGCACGGTCGGTGACCCGGTGCTGCTGGAGCGGCTGGCGTTCAACCTGGTGGAGAACGCCCTGCGGCACAACGTCCCGGTGGACGGCTGGGTGCGGGTGCGTACCGGGCAGGTGGCCGGACGTCCCACGCTGGTCGTGGTCAACACCGGTCCGGTGATCCCGAGCTACGACGTGGAGACGATGTTCCAGCCGTTTCGGCGGCTCAGCCGGGAGCGGGTCGCCGGCGCGCGGGGCTTCGGGCTCGGGCTGTCCATCGTGCGGGCGGTGGCCCGGGCACACGGCGGCACCGTCGAGGCAGAACCACGCCCTGACGGCGGCCTGACCGTGACGGTGACGCTGCCGCCGTCCACGCCGTGACGGTGATGTCGCCGGCGCCGACCACCCGGACCCTCGTGCCTGGAGATCACACCACACCGGCAGCGTGGTGGACAGCGTCGGTCAGGTGGTGGGGGAGTGGCTTGGACAGGTGGACGCTGTCCGGTGGGGTGTCGGCGGTGGCGGTGCGGGTGTAGCCGGCGCGTTCGTACAGGCTGATGTTGCGGGTGCTGTGGTGGCCGGTGAACAGCGTGCAGTGCGTGGTCTGCTCGGGTGCCTGTCCTTCGGCGTACGACAGCAGCCAGGAGCCGATGCCGTTGCCCGCCTGGTCGGGTGCCACCATCAGGCGACCGATCAGCCAGGCCCGCTCGTGTACCCGGGCGCGCACCGCGGCGACGAGGCGGCCGTCGCGGCGTACGCACCACCACCGCCACGTCGTCAGCGACGCCCGCAGGTCGTCGATGGTCTCCCGCAGCGGCGCCAGGTCGAGGGTGTCGTTGACGACGGCCTCCTGGACCCAGCAGCACCGCTGAAGGACGAGCAGCTCCGCCAGGTCACCGGCCCGGGCTTCGCGAAGCGTGAGACCGGCGACCGGTCCGTCGACCGTCGGGTCGTCGCCGCCGCGCAGCGGACGCAGCGCACGGGCCACCCGGCTCAGCTCGACCAGCACCGCGCGGGCGGCGTCGTCGAGCGCGGCCGACCCGGCCACGTGACCGTCGTGGACGGTGTCCGCGATGCGCAGGGCGACCGTTGCGCCGACGGGCATCATCCGCAGTGTGGTGACGACCTGCTTCGCCATCTGCACCGACCGGGTGCCGGCGGAGGTGTTGCCGTAGCTGACGAAGGCCACCGGCTTCCATGCCCACTCGTGATAGAGGAAGTCGAAGGCGTTCTTCAACGCCGCTGGCATGCCGAAGTTGTACTCGGGCGTCACCACCACGAAGGCGTCGGCCGCGGCGACGGTGCGGCTCCAACGGCGGGTGTGCTCGTGCCGGTAGCTGCCGCGGGCGGGATGGTCGGGCTCGTCGAGCAACGGCAGCGCGACGTCGGCCAGATCAGCGACGTCGACCGTGATCGCGTCGGCCGCGGCGTCCGGGCGGACGGTCCGGACGAACCAGTCGGTGATCGCGGGTGCGAGCCGGCCGGGGCGGGTGCTGGCGGTGATGACGAGGACACGGAGATCGCCGGAGCTATTCGATGACATGTCAACGACCCTAGACGCAGTTTCAATGACGTGTCAATGACATGTAGGGTGGCGGACATGGAGACCGCCTGGCTGAGCGCGGACGAGGAGCAGGCGTGGCGTGCCTTCCGGCGGCTGCTCATCGCCCTACCCGCCCGGATCGGCCGTGACCTGGCACGCGACTCGGGACTGTCCGCCCCGGACTACGAGGTGCTCAGCACACTGTCGGAGAAACCCGACCGCCGATGGGCGCTGCGGGAGTTGGCCGCCAAGATGGAGTGGTCGCGCAGCCGCCTGTCCCACCACGCCGCCCGGATGCAGGCACGGGGGCTCATCGACAAGGAGCCGGACCCGCAGGACGCCCGCGGGTGCCTTCTGCACCTGACCGACGACGGCTTCGGCGTCCTCGAACGGGCCGCCCCGCACCACGTCGTCTCGGTGCGATCCCGTTTCCTGGAGCACGTGAGCGCCGACGAACTCGCCATGCTGCGCAAGCTCTCGACCCGGATCGCCGGCCTGCCCGACTGAGGCCGGCGACTGTCGTGTCGCGGGTCGGTGACCACCCGTACCCGTGAGGTGCCCGGCGACGTGGCGACCGGCCCGGCCGCCCAGGGTGGCGGTCGGCGGCCGAGCGCACCACCATGGCCGGTGGGTGCCGGCGCCGGCACCCACCGAACAGGCACAGGGGAGTGGCAGCAGTGAGTTCATCCGAGAAGTCCACGTCGACGGTCCGTCAGCTGCGGCTCGTGGTGCAGGCCGATGACTACGACGCGGCGGTGCGCTTCTATCGCGACGTGCTCGGCCTGCCGGAGCAGGCCGCGTTCTCCGGCAGCGACGACGCGCAGGTGGTGATCCTGGACGCCGGACGGGCCACGCTGGAGATCGCCAACCCGGCGCAGAAGCGCATGATCGACAACGTGGAGGTGGGGCGCCAGGTCGCGCCGCGCATCCGGGTGGCGTTCGAGGTGGACGACACCGCCGCCACCACCGACCGGCTGGTCGCCGCCGGTGCCGAGCAGGTGGCACCACCCACCACCACGCCGTGGCAGTCGGTCAACGCCCGCCTCGACGCCCCGGCAGGTCTGCACATCACCGTGTTCCAGGAACTGCGTACGCTCGACGAGCGTGCCGCGCTCGACGGGTTCGGCACCGACGCGGGCGGGTCACCGCCCCCCGGCGACGACGCGGTCCGGTGACCGGACGTCCGGACCGCCGGCATTCGGTCAGCCGGCGGCCGGCTTCGGGGTGCCGCAGAGTTTGGTGCCGGGCGGAATGACCTCCTCGTCGCTGTGGATGACGTACGGCGGCGGCCCCAGCTTGCCGGAGGGGTCGATCGGACTGATGTTCACCAGGCTGAGGAACTTGTTGATCACGTTCACCACCGGGGCCAGGATGGTGTATCCGACGCCGTACGAGGCCCGGACGCCGATGCCCACGCCCCGGCAGACCGCCAGCGGCGCGCCCAGCGCCGATCCGATGGTCGTCCCGTACGCGGTGGACACCTCGAAGAACAGACCGGCCTTGAGCACGAACGCGCTGAACCCGACGTCGAACCGGACCTGATGCTCGATGAGCAGGCCCATCACCCCGACCGGAACGCCGTGCAGCGAGTTGATCAGGCTCTCCTTGCGCTTGAAGTTCTTGCTGACCTGCGGGCCGAACGTGCCGTTGGCGTAGCCGTAGCCGAGCGAACCGGCGAGGGAGAACTCACCCTTGCCCTTGATCGTGCCCACCTTCGCGCCGAACGCGGTGGTGACCTTCACCGTCTGACTGATTGTCAACGCCAGCGGTACGCCGAGCACCGTGCCCATCGGAATGCTGAAGTCCACCGGGATGGGGAGCACCGTTCTGATGTTCTGCCCGTCCCGGAGACCGGCCTCGAACGAGTAGCGGATGCCGAAGCCGCCGCTGATCGACAGCTCCGCCCGGGCCACCGAACCACCCCTGATGTTCAGGTGGAAGTCCGCCTCCGGCTTGGCGAAGGTCAGCGCGGCCCGCCCGGACAGCTTCGTACCGTTGCGGTGGTAGTGGAAGCTGACCTCCGCGCCGTCGTTGAGGCTGACGCCGGTGGAGAAGTTGGCGACGACCGTCCTGACTTCGCCACCGCCACGGCTCGGCGGCGGCTGGTTCGGCCGTGGCGGCGGCGGGGCGAGCCGCAGCGGCCCGGCGCGCCCGGCGCGGCCGGACGGCGTGGTGCCCACGGCGTCGGCCTCCTCCTCGGACATCGCCCAGATCGGCTCACCGGCCTGGTAGACGACCGGGTTCTCGATGGCGATGCCCCGCTGCTCAAGCGTGCCGTCGCGGATCACGTCGGTCACCGTGACGGGACCGATCGTGACGAGCAGCTCGCCCCCGTCGCGTTGGAGGTCGAGCACCCGGCCGACGCCACGACCGGTGACGAACATGACCTTTCCGGGAGCCAGGTCGTCGGCACGGGGGGCGTCGGGGTCGATCCGCCAGGTCAACCCGTCGGCGGTGACCGACCGGACCGAGCGGCCGCCGCCACCGACGAGGACCACGTCCGGCTGGTACGTCAGGTCGGGATGCGGCACCGGCGCCATGCCGTAGCGCAGCGCGGACTCGCTGTACGGGTCCTCGTCGCCGGCCGGATCGCCCGGGAACCGGCCGCCACAACCCGTCGCGGCCAGCGCGAGGACCACGGTGAGGACAGCCGAGACAACCTTGCGCACCGGGACTCCTCGTCGGATCGGGACGACGCCACCCACCGGCACCCCGACACCGGAGCTGTGGCGTCAGGCGCGGTCAGACCGGCGCGGACCAGAGCGGGCCATGGATTCGACCCTAGACAGCGCCCGCGGTGAGGGAATCAGGGTTTTCCCCACGCCTCGTCGGCACGGGCACTCCGCCGGCGCGGAAACCCGGTCCACGTTCGCTCGGGATGGCGCGTACACTTCCGGCATCTGGCCGCGCTCGGTTCGCGGCCCCGGCGTTCGAGGCGGTGGAGATGGATCGGGTGCTCGGCACCGTCCGCCGCTCGCGCCTGCGACGACGATAGTCGTCCCGCTCACTCGCGCGTTCCTTCCGCCGTGTCCGCACTTGCCGTGCGGCCGGCACGCCTCGTGACGATCGCCCATCCCATCCCCGGGAGTACCCGTGACCGTGCCCTCGCTGGCCTCGTCGTTGTCCGACTCCGTCACCGCCGCCGCGGCCCGCCTGGGAATGGCGGACCTCGCGCCGCAGATCCGCCGTTCCGAGCACGCCGACTTCCAGGCCGACGGCGTGCTGGCGGCGGCGCGGACGCTGCGCCGCAACCCACGGCAGGTGGCGGCGGAGGTGGTCGCCGGCCTACCCGACGACGGTCTGCTGGCCAGCGCTGGTGTGGCCGGGCCGGGCTTCGTCAACATCGAGCTGACCGACCGGGCGCTGCTGGCGCAGGTCGCCGGCCGGTTGGGCGACGACCGGCTCGGCGTCGGCACCCCCGAGGCCGGCGTCACCACCGTGATCGACTACTCCCAGCCGAACATCGCCAAGGAGATGCACGTCGGGCACCTGCGCTCCACCATCATCGGTGACGCGCTGGTACGCATCTCGGAACACCTCGGCGGCACCGTCGTGCGGCGCAACCACATCGGCGACTGGGGAACCCAGTTCGGCATGCTCATCCAGTATCAGGTCGAGCACCCCGAGCCGCCGACGCCGGACGACGCCGGCACCATGAGCCGGCTGGCCACGCTCTACCGGCGGGCCCGGGCGGAGTTCGACACCGATTCCACGTTCGCCGACCGGGCCCGGCGGCGGGTGGTGGCGTTGCAGGCCGGCGAGCCGAGCACCGTGGCCGCCTGGCGGGACATTGTCGCCGAGTCGGCCCGCTATTTCGTGGAGGTCTACGACCGGCTCGGCGTGCGGCTGACCGACGCGGACACGGTGGGGGAGAGCGCCTACAACGCCGCGCTGCCCGGGGTCGCCGACGAACTTGAACGCCGGGGGGTCGCGGTGACCAGCGACGGCGCGCTCTGCGTCTTCTTCGACGACCTCCGCGGCCCGGACGGCGAGCCGACGCCGCTGATCGTACGCAAGCGGGACGGCGGTTTCGGCTACGCCGCGACCGACCTGGCCGCGCTGCGGCAGCGCGTTGTCGAGCTGCGCGCCGACCGGCTGCTGTACGTGGTCGACGCCCGGCAGGCCCTGCACTTCCGGATGGTCTTCGACACCGCCCGGCGGGCCGGTTGGCTGCCGTCGGCCGTGGCCGCCGAGCACGTGGCGTTCGGTACGGTCCTCGGTCCGGACGGGCGGCCGTTCAAGACCCGGGCCGGTGACACGGCCCGCCTGGTCGACCTGCTCACCGAGGCGGTCGATCGGGCCCGGGAGGTGGTCGCGGCGAAGAATCGCGGGCTGACCGGGGCCGCCCTGGACGAGCGGGCGCGGCAGGTCGGCATCGGCGCGGTGAAGTACGCCGACCTGTCCACCAACCGGACCCGGGACTACAGCTACGACCCGCAGCGGATGCTGGCGCTGGCCGGCAACACCGGCGTCTACCTTCAGTACGCGCACGCCCGCGTCCGGTCCATCCTGGCCCGGGCCGACGGCGCCGACGCGACCGTCGACCTCACCGTGGCCCTGGAACCGGCCGAGCGGGCGCTGATCCTCGACCTCGATGCGTTCGCCGACACCCTCGCCGAGGTGGTCGCGGTGCAAGAGCCGCACGGCCTCTGCGGCTACCTGTACCGGCTGGCGCAGACCTTCACCGCGTTCTACGAGCACTGCCCCGTACTGCGCGTCACCGGACCACAGCGCGCCAACCGCCTGGCCCTGTGCCACCTGACCGGCGAAACCCTGCGTACCGGCCTCCACCTGCTCGGCATCCCCGCCCCCGCCCACCTGTAACCACCACGCCACCCGCCCCGCGGGGGCTGCGGTCTGGGCGGGGTCTTGGGTAGGGGTGCCGGCGGCGGGGCACCAGACGTCGGTGGCGGGGCGCTCCCGTCAGCACGCGCGCGCAGCGGGCGGCCGGCGTGCGCCTCACGATGCTTGACCGTCGCGGCAGGCTGCCGCGCAGGCTCGGCGGCAGGTCCGGATGAGATTCTCGTCAGGAGACGGCGCGCTCGGCGAGAGTTGCGGCTCCTGGGCCCGTGAGCTCATCGGGCTCAACCGGGCGACCGGAGACCGCGAGCAGGAGGGCGAGGGCCGATCCGCGCACCTGGGGTCCGGATCCGCTTTCGATGGGTGCATCGGAGGCGACCAGTCGCAGACCGTTCGCGCGTTCCTTGCCGCCGCCCATCTTCACCGTCGTACGTAGTTGGAACTCCAGCGCCGTCGCCACCTGGTCGGCCGGGTAGTCGCCGCTGAGTCCAACCGCCCGCCGGACGTCTTCCCCATGGACGAAAGCCTCGACGAGGCGGGTGGCGATCGCTGCCGGCGGAGTGCTGGTGCGTGTCACGACGGATCGGAACGCGCTGAGGGTGTCCGTCGGGTCGTCGCGCCGTTCGCGTGCGAGACCGAGGGCGTTCTGGCGGTCGAAGTCGAAGCGGGCAGTGACCATGTCTCGGACGAAGCGGATCCTCGTCGCCTTCGCACCGTCGACGAGGTGGGCCACGACGTCGTGCACGTCCCATCCGGGGCAGCCGGTCGGAGCGCTCCACTGCTCGGGCGTCAGGGTCGCGAGGTCGCGGACAAGAGCGGCGCGCTCGTTGTGAACGACAGTCCACACGGCGGTGCGTTGATCCTTCATGCCGCTACTAAATCAGTAGCGCTTACTACCAGGCAAGTAGTTAGAATGATCCGGTGGTGGCTCGAAGGACATACGGCTCGTACAACGACGGCTGCGCCTCTGCGCACGCGCTGGACCTCATCGGAGAGCGGTGGGCCCTCATCGTCGTGCGGGAACTGCTGCTGGGACCGAAGCGATTCGTCGACATCCAGCGCGACGTCCCAGGAATCGGCCCGGGAGTGCTCTCCCGCAGGCTGCAGGACCTGGAGGAGTCCGGCATCGTCGTGCGGCGCACCCTGCCCCGCCCCGCAGACGTCACCGTGTACGACCTCACCGAGTGGGGGCGCCAACTCGAGGAGGTCAACGCGGCCCTGTCGCGATGGGCGGTACGCTCCCCTCGACTGCCGCTCGAGGCAGACATGAGTCCCGACACGCTCGTTCTCGCCATGCGGGCACACGCGCGGCCGGCACCGGCGGGTGATCCGATCCGCCGGGTCGCGATGACGCTGACGGATTCCCGCACCGCCGGGCACCAGCCGGTCGAGTACCTCGCGACCGTGGGCCCGGGCGGCACCACGGTCTGGAAGGAGTCGATCCCCGACGACGTGGACGCGCGAGTCGAGGGAACAACCCTCGCCTGGAAGGCTCTCGTCATCAGCGGAGCTCCGATCGAGGGTGCAGCGGCGGTCGCCGTCACCGGCGACGTCGAAGCAGTCCGTGCCCTGCTGGACGCAACCCGGCTGGAGGGTACGGGCGCTTCAGGATCACGGGCGTCGGGCGTCTGAGGACGTTTTTCCGGCACGGTGTCGGATCTGCCGCAGTACACGAGTTGAGGGCCGCGGCCGGCAGCGATCTGGCCGTAGGAGGTGCCGACCTCGCGACGCAGGCTTTCCAGGCCGGGCTGGTCGACGAGTGTCAACTGTTCGTCCTGCCCGTCGTCGTCGGCGGCGGCAAGCCAGGGCTGCCGACCGGCATGCGCACCGACCTCGAACTCCTCGATGAGCGCCGGTTCCGCAACGGCGTCGTACACCTCCGCTACCGCCCCCGGACAGCAGACGACACCCCTGTCCGCTCATAGGCGCAAGCACCGCGTCGGGACGACGGCAACGACAGCGCACCTCAGTCCGGGGAACGTCCCCGAGAACGACCCGCCCTCAGCACAGAATCCGGCGCATGCAGACGCGGGGCCAGCGGTCGAGTCCGTGTGCCGCCTCGCGTTGGCGGACGGCCCGAAGGCCCGGGGTGAGGTCGCTCGGGTCGAGGGTGTGGAAGCCGCAGCGGGCGTAGTACGGGGCGTTCCAGGGCACCTGAGTGAAGGTGGTGAGGGTCAGCGCGGGGATGCCGCTGGTCATCGCATGGTCGGCGAGGTGGTTGATGAGCTGACGTCCGATCCCGCGACGGGCGACGTCGGGATGTACGGAGACTTGTTCGATGTGGAAGTTGCCGTCGACGAGGTCGGCGATGAGGTAGCCGAGCGGTGCGTCGGTGGCGTCGGTGGCCACCCAGGCACGGCCTGCCTCGTGGTAGCGGCCGAGCACGTCCAACGGCAGCGGTTCATCGTCGGCTATCTGCGGCATACCGACGTCGCGAAAGCATTGTCCGGCGGCACGCTCGATGCCTTGCAGGATGGGTAGCTCGTCCTGACGCACCTCTCGGATCTGCACCGGGACATTTTGTCGGTGCTGTTCTCCACCGTCATCCATGTTTCCGTTGCACGGCACGGCGGAAGCGGAGACCGGCCCGGCTGACGTCTGCCCGTCGCCGTCGCCGTCGCCGTCGCCCTCACCGACGGCATCGGCAGGGAGGCGGCCACCATCTTGACGGGTGTCGATTTCAAGCGGAGACTGCGTAACACCCCCGAAACAGTGACCAGGGCCGTCCGGGCGCGGGTGATGTTAGCGCTAACGTCGGCCGGGCCGGACGGACGGAGAGCCGTACATGTCCAGAGTCCTGACCAGGGCGAGCGCCCTGCTCGCCGCCCTGTGTCTACTGTTGCTGCCGGCGGCGCAGGCACCTCGTGCCGAGGCCGCCGCGCTCGACCCGTTCACCGGCTACCTCATGGCGCATTTCACCGGCGAGTCGGCCAACGATGAGCAGGTCTACTTCGCGCACAGCCGGGACGGGTTGACCTGGCGTGACCTGAACAACGGCGCACCCGTGCTGCTGTCCACGATCGGCACCCGGGGCGTACGTGACCCCTCCATCGTCCGGTCGCCCGCCGGCGACCGGTACTGGATCATCGCCACCGACCTGCGGATCGCCAGCGGCACTTCGTGGAACGACGCAGCGAACCGGGGCAGCAGATCGCTTGTGGTGTGGGAGTCCCGCGACCTGGTGAACTGGTCCACGCCGTGGCTGATCAACGTCGCGGGCGCTATCCCCGGCGCCGGCAACGCCTGGGCACCGGAGGCCATCTGGAACGCGGCGACCGGTGACTACGTCGTCTACTGGGCGACGAACTCCCTCCGCGACGGCGTGACCAAGCACCGCATCTGGTACGTGCTGACCAGCGACTTCCGCAGCTTCACCGCGCCCCAGCTCTACATCGAACGCCCCGGCGGCGGCCAGGGCATCATCGACACCCAGATCGTCGAGGTACCGGGCTCCGTCGGCGGCTACCGCTACTACCGGGCGTCGGCCGACGGGCACATCACCATCGAGGCCAGCAACTCGATCCTCGGCTCGTGGACGCCGCTGGGGAACCTTTCCCACCTGGGCATCTCCAACGGAACCGGCGGCGGCAACGTGGTCGAGGGGCCGATGTGGATGCAGTTCAACGGTCGCAACGAGTGGGCGCTCTGGCTCGACCAGTACGCCACCGGCCGCGGCTACCTGCCGGTCACCTCCACCAACCTGGGCGGTGTCACCAACTTCCGGACCCGGTCGGACTACAACCTGGGCGGCACCCGCAAACGGCACGGCTCGATCCTGAACCTGACCGCCGCCGAGGAGAGTGCGGTGCTCGGGCGCTGGGGTGCCACCACCCCGGTCAACCGGATCCAGGCGTACACCCATCAGGACCGGTACGTGCGGCACGCCAACTACGACGTACGCATCGACGCGAACGTCAGCCCGGCGCAGGATGCCCAGTTCCGGGTGGTGCCCGGGCTGGCCGACGCCGCCAGCGTGTCGTTCGAATCGGTGAACTACCCCGGCCACTACCTGCGGCACTACGGCTTCGACTTCGTGCTGGCGGCCAACGACGGAAGCTCGGTGTTCGCCGCGGACGCCACCTTCCGGCAGGTCGCCGGCCTGGCCAACTCGTCCTGGTCGTCGTTGCGGTCGTACAACTACCCCGACCGGTACGTCCGGCACTACAACTACCAGCTGCGACTGGACCCGATCAACGACGCCCAATCGCGCGCCGACGCCACGTTCCGCCTCACCTCGTAGCCGTAGGCCAGCGGGAGCGCGTCGACGACGCGCCAGCCGCACGGCACCGGGGCGATCACCGCGACGAATCGCTGGTCTTCCTGGAGATGTGCCGCCACCATCAACGTGTCCCGGTCCCTGATCGACGCGCTGCTGCGGCGCAAGCAGGTGGTGATTCAGCCGCACTGCGCCGGCCGCCTCGTACCATTGCGCTGAGATCGGACCGTGCAGCGGGGAGGGGCCATGGGCAAAGGGATATATGTGCAGGAACTGCCGGGTATCGGCAAGCGGTACGACGTCGACCTGGGCAGCAACACCCAACGGATCTCGGTGGTGGTACGCCGGGACGGTAACCGTGACCTGTACGTCTTCGCCGCCGGGCAGGATGATCCGGTCGCCGTGATCGAGATGTCGGAGGAGCAGGCGCGTAAGGTGGGCGCCCTGCTGGCCGGCACGTACTTCTCCGAGTAGTCGTCCCGCGTCGTAGGCCCTCGTTCAGTCCGCTCCAGGAGTCCTCACCGTGCATGCTGACCTCGTGGGCTTCGGGGCCCTCGTACTGATCGCGGGCCTGCTGGCCCGTGCGGGTCGCCGGATCAACCTGCCCACCGTGCCGTTCTTCATGCTCGCGGGCATCCTGCTCGGGCCCGGTACCCCCGGTCCGGTGCTGATCGCTCATCCCGAGGACCTGAGCCTGCTCGCCTCGCTCGGCCTGGTCCTGCTGCTGTTCCATCTGGGCGTCGAGTTTCCGGTCGACCAGGTGCTCGGCAGCGGCAAACGACTGTTCGTCGCCGCCGGCTCGTACATCGGCCTCAACGTCGGCGCCGGCCTGCTGTTCGGCTTCGCGCTCGGTTGGGGCGGCTACGAGGCGTTCGTGATCGCCGGTGCGCTCGGCATCTCCTCCTCGGCGATCGTGACGAAGCTGCTCATCGAGTTCCGTCGGTTGGCAAACGCTGAGACGCCGGTCATCCTCGGCATCATCGTGATCGAGGACCTGTTCCTCGCGCTGTATCTGGCGCTGCTCTCGCCGCTGCTGTCCGGTGCCGGATCCGCCGGGGAACTGGTGCTGCGCATCGGCCTGAGCTTCGCCTACCTGGTGGTGCTCTTCGCGGTCGCCCGCTTCGGTGCCCGCCTGGTCGGCAAGGTGATCGACAGCAACGAGGACGAACTGCTGGCCATCCTGATGGTCGGGTTGGTGGTGCTCGTCGCCGGGGTGTCGGCCGAGATCGGCGTCTCCGACGCGATCGGCGCCCTGATGATCGGTCTCGTGGTGGCCCGCACTCCCATCCGCGAACGGGTCGAACGCCTGGTGCTGCCGCTGCGTGACGTCTTCGCGGCCGTCTTCTTCCTGGTGTTCGGGCTGAGCATCGACGTCGGCGATTTCGGCTCGGTGGCGTTGCCGGTGCTGCTGGCCGTACTGATGACCATCGTCACCAACGTGGCGGCCGGCCTGATCGCCGGCCGGCTGTTCGGGCTCAACCAGCGCGGAGCCGCCAACGTCGGCCTGACCGTGCTGGGCCGGGGCGAGTTCTCGCTGATCCTGGCCACCCTCGCCATCGCCGCCGGCCTGGACGACCGGCTCGGCCCGTTCATCGCCCTGTACGTGCTGATCCTGGCCGTGGCGAGCCCACTGCTCGCGGCGAACTCGCGTTACCTGGCCCGGATCATCCCGGACCGGCTGTTGCACTCCAGTTGGCGGTACGTGCGCGAGGAGACCATCAGCACCGCCTGCACCCACCTCGACCGGATCCACATCACCGAGTCCGATGCCGAGGCGTGCCCGCAGTGTGTGGAGAGCGGCGACGACTGGGTGCAGTTGCGGATGTGTCTGACCTGCGGCGCGGTGGGCTGTTGCAGTGACTCGGTCAACAACCACGCGGAGGAGCACTACCGGCAGACCGGACATCCGTTGATCCGGTCGCTGGAGAAGGGCGAGGACTGGCGTTACTGCTACATCGATGGTGCCCTGATTCGCGAGCCGATGGGCCCCACCCGGGAGTGACGGGCGTCGTCCGCGGACGACGCACGTACCCCTGCGCTGATCCGGCTCAGTCGAGGCGGTACACCAACGCGCCGGCTATCTCCTCCCGGGTGATGCCGAGACCATCGACGGGCCGGGTGGGCAGACCGTCCCAGGGCGTGCCGGCCAGCCGATCCGGCAGGACGACCACCGACCGGATGCCGACCTGCCGGAGAAACGCGATGCTGCCCGGATCGGGAAAGGTCGTGGTCACCGCGCGGATCTGTTGGTGACTGGCCGGCAGGAAGGTGACGGAACCGTTTGCGACGCGGGGAAATCCGTCGGTGGACCAGAGCATGATGTCGGATTCGGCCGTACCGTTACTGGGCAGGACCAGGAAAGGTTCGGTCGCCGCCCGGAGCGCTGGCGGGGCGGTTGGCACGGTGGGGTGCGGTGTCCGGTTGACGCCCTCGACCGTGACCAGCAGCAGGGGCAGCAGGAGCACGACTGCGCTCACCGACCTCCGCCACCCGAGCTTGGGGCGGTTTCGTCCGAACTCGCTTATCGCCCCGGCGGCGAGAATGGCGAGCAGCAGGCTCGTCCACACCATCAGCCGCCCCGGGGTTCGTAGCGCATCCCAGCCGGGGAGCAGGCGGGACAAGGTCAGGTATCCCGGGTCACCCTGACCGACGAGGTTGGTGCCCAGCCCGAGTGCGCCGGTGACCAGCACACCGAGCCCGAGCAGAACACGGTGACGGACCCGGAACGTCGAGTAGCTCAGCCCGGCCACGGCCAGCACGATCAACGTGACGCCCGGCAGCAGCGCCATCTCCGGCGGCCAGGACAACTGGGCGCGGGCGACCGCGAAGTGCTCGCCCCACAGCCACGAGTCCGCCGGCGCGACGAAGTATCCCCGCAGGGGTGGGGAGAACATCTCCGTCCAGGACAGATCCCGGTGCGCCTCCGGGTTCAGTTCCACCACCCGCAGGAAGGCGGTCCCCAACCAGACGCACACCCCGCCGAAGACGACGCCACCCAGCAGGTTGGCCAGCACCATCCGCCGACCCAGCACCCATTTACCGGTCCGCCACCGGGCCCAACCGACGGCCGCGAGGACCACCAGCCCGATACCGGCCAGGACATACGCGAGCGGCAGGCCGATCGCCAGGCCCAGCGTCAGCTGCCAGGCGGCGACCAGCCAGCCGGCCACCACCCACCCGGGGCGGTGCAGCTCCGGTCGGTGACCGTCGCGCAGGGACCAGCCGTGACCGCGAGCCAGCATCGCCAGGCACAGCGCGACGCCGCCGATGGAGAGGATGTTCAGATGGCCGCTGTGCGCGAGCCGCCACGGCGCGAAGGCCCAGGCGACGCCCGCCACGGCCGCCGCCGTCCGGATAGCCCCCAGCTGGCGCACCAGGGCGTACGCCCCGACGAAGGCGAGTGCGTGAGCCAGGACGTAGAGCAGGTTGTAGCGGAAGATGGCCGCCGCTACGCCGTGGCCGAGCAGACCGGCCGGTGCATAGCCGAGCACCACGTCGGTGTAGGCGTACGTGTACAGATTCGGGAAGAACGTATTGGAATGCCAGAGGTTAAGTGGGTCGGTGAGCAGCGCATGCCCGGCCCAGGCGACCTGCCACGCCTGCAATGGGGGATCGCCGATGTCGCCCGGGATGGTCGTCCACGGCTGTTTCAGCGTCGGCCAGGTGAGGAGAACGGCAAACGCCAGGCCAGCGATTGTCGCCAACGTCCATTCATGCCGCAGCAGGCGCCACGCCCCCCGAAAGGCCCTCGCCCGCCGCTGTTGTCCGGGTCGGGACTGGGGCTCCGTTTCGGCCTGGTCCGGGTCGGCTTGCTCACGGTCAGCGGACGGGGCTCCGAGTAGCCTTCGACGTATTGCCTGCACGTATCCTCCTGCCGATGGCCGTCGCCGACGTCATAGCGTCGCATCGATTGGAGGATAAAAGCCATCATCGATGATGACCGAAAATTCCAGGCGGGCACCTCGGCCACCGATCCCGATTGATGGGAAACGGGCAAAAGCGAATCAAGCGTTTTAGGCGCAGAAGGTACCCGCGCCACCAGGGTGGCCCGGGTCAGCGCCCAGAGGGCCGGGGGGTGCCGATCCTGGTGACGCCGGAGCCGTGTTCGACAAGCGGCGCGACCAGCGCGGCCAGGACACCGCCGAGCAGCGGGAAAACGATGAACACCCAGAGCTGACGGAGCGCGAGGCCGCCCTCGAAGATCGCTGGCCCGAAGGCCCGGGCCGGACTCACCGCCGCGCCGGTCAGCGCGACGCCGACCAGGTTCGCCACGCCGAGAGCGAGCCCGATCGCCAGGCCGGCGAAGCCCGACAGATCCGTGCTTCGCTTGCTCACCACGAGTACGACCGGGACGAACAGGAAGGTCAGTACGGTCTCCAGCAGCATCGCGCCACCGGCGTTGATGTTGGTGCCGTAGCCGTTGGCGCCCAACACGCCGGTCTGATCGGTCACCCCTCCCCAGCGCACCAGCACCCAGAGCAAGAGAGACGCCACGGCGGCACCGGCGAACTGGGCGATCCAGTAAACAACCGCCCCGAGTGCAGTGATCTTGCCGGAGAGCAGCACTCCGAGGGTCACCGCCGGGTTCACATGACTGCCGGAGAGCTGGCCGATCGTGTAGACCAGCGCGAGCAGGACGAACCCGAACGCCAGCGAGACCACCACCACACCGCCGTCGATCCGGGCCGCGACGGCGCTGCCCACGCCGAAGAGACCAGAAGGAAGGTGCCGATGAACTCAGCCAGGTACCGTCTGACGTCGACCATGGCCTCAGTCTCGCCAAACCGGACCCTCTTGGTGGCCGTTTCCGCAGGTCAGCTGCGGTTGAGCCGGCGGTAGACCGGGGCGAGCCGCTGGTGCAGTTGCCGGTAGACGGCGAAGATCTCGTCGTAGCCGGCCCGGTGCGCCGGGTCCGCGGTGAAGACCCGGTCGGTACGCATCAGGCCCGGGATGTCGGCGAAGGTGAGCTGACCGGTGCCGACCGCGCCGATCCAGCCCGCACCTCGCGCGTTGACCGCGAGCGGTTGGGCGTCGCGGTGGATCTCGACGCCGAGCACGTCGGCGAAGATCTGACACCACGAGTCCGACAGCGCCCCGCCGCCGGTGATGGCCATCGAGGCGACCGGCGCGCCGAGGAACCGGTTCACCGCGCCGAGCAGCCAGCGGGTGTTGAACGCCACCCCCTCGAACACGGCCCGCAGCAGGTCCGAGCGGTTGGTGTCGAGGGAGATGTTGAAGAACCCGGCACGCAGGCTCGCGTCGTCCACCGGGGCACGTTCGCCGTACAGCCACGGGGTGTAGAGCACCCCATTCGCGCCCGGCGGCACCGTCGGGATGATCGTGTCGAAGGCGTCGAAGATCGTCCCCTCGTCGCGGCTGAGGTGGCCGGCGCTGAGCAGCGGATCGTCGTACTCCACGATCTTGTCCCGCAGCCAGGTCAGGTTGGCGCCGGCGGTGGCCTGGAGGGCGGTCATCAGGTAGCGGTCGCCGATCGCGCAGGGCACCGCGGCGACGCCGGCGGCGACGTCGGTCTTCTTCCGGGGCACGTGGGCCGCGATCCAGGAGGAGGTTCCGACGTACAAATGCGGCTCCCGGTCGCCGGTGGTGCCGGCGCCGATCGCCGCCGCGGTGTTGTCGATCGCCCCGGCGACCACCCGCACCGTCGCGGGCAGGCCCAGGTGCGCCGCGGCGGTCGCCGTCAACGTGCCGATCACCTCGGTGCAGGCGACGATCGGTGGCAGTTTGTCCGCGTCGACCCCGCTGTCGGCGACCAGGGCGGGGGAGTAGCGGATGTCGCCGGGACGCCGGTTGTCGGTCACCCACGAGGTCAGGATCGAGTCGACGGTGGCCACCGTGCGGCCGGTGAGCTTCAGGTTGATCCAGTCGAGCACGTTGAGGAACGTCGCCGTCCGCGCGTACACCTGCGGCAGGGTGTCGCGGACGAACAGCATGTGGGCGGCGGGGTCCTTGCCGGTCGGTGAGGGCATGCCGCCGGTGAGCCGCAGCCAGCGGGCGATCCGGCGTAACGACATCCCCTGGTACGCGGGAAAACCGCCGAACTGCCGTCGCAGGTGCGGCGCGCCACGCATGTCGAGCCAACTGATGCACGCGGTCAGCGGTGCACCGGCCGCGTCCACCGCGATGGTCCCCTCGCCCTGGGTGGAGGCGCATACCGTGGCGACCGCCCGCATCTGGTCGGGATGGTCGCGTCCCAGGTCGGCGGCGACCTGCCCGAGCGCCGTCCACCAGGCGAGCGGATCCTGCTCGGCGCCGCCACCGGGCAGCACCCGCAGCGGGACCGGTCGCTCGGCCCAGCCGGTGACCGTGCCGTCGGCGGCGACCAGCGCGGCCTTCAGTCCCGAGGTGCCCAGGTCGATGGCGAAGACCTGCGGCGGGCTGGCAGCCACCGGCTCAGACCCCCTCGACCAGCGCGAAGACCTGGTCGAAGCGGGCGAGCGCGTCGTCGATGACCTCGTCGGTGTCCGCCATCGACGTGTACATCCGCGATCCGGCCAGGGTGACGATGCCGTGCGCGGTGTAGGCGGCCCCCATCTGTTCCATCAGCCGTTTGCGGGCCTTGTTCTCCTTGAGCAGTTTCACCGGGTTGCGCATGTCCAACAGCATCACGCCGCTGCACTCCAGGTGCACGATCGACCCCTGGTTGTACGCGACGTACGGCAACCCGTAGGAGTCGATCAGCCGTTGCAGCCCCCGGGTCAGCCGGTCACCGGCCCGGCCGGCGATCACCGGGGCGTTGGTGCGGGCCATCTCCTCGATGGCGAGGTAGCCGGCCGCGCAGGACAGCGGGTTGGCCGACAGGGTGCCGCCGACCTGGATGTGCGCGCCGCTCCTGCCGTCCAGCCCGGAACCGAAGACCGCCATCACGTCGGCCCGCCCGCCGACGCCGCCGGCCATCGGATAACCGCCGGAGACCGCCTTGCCCAGCACGGTCAGGTCGGGGGTGACGCCGAAGTAGCCGGCCGCGCCACCGAGCCCGAGCCGGAAACCGGTGACCACCTCGTCGAAGATCAGCAGCGCGCCGAACTCGTCGCAGAGCTCGCGGACGTGCGCGTTGAAGTCGCGCGGTGCCGGCCGGGTGCCGGACTCCGGGCCGACCGGCTCGACCACCACCGCCGCGGTGCCGCCCCGTAGCCGGTTCTCGATCAGCTTGCGCTTGAGCTGCCCGAGGTCGTGTGGGAAGGCCTCCCGGGTGCGGGCCGTCGCCCCGAAGGGAATGCCCTTGGCGTTCATCCGCCACGTGCCGGGCACCCGCAGCCCGTAGACCATGGTGTCCGACCAGCCGTGATAGGCGCCACCGACCTTGATCACCATCTTCTTGCCGGTGAAGGCACGGGCACCCCGGACGGCCGCCATCACCGCCTCGGTGCCTGAGCCCAGCGACCGGTACATCTCCACGTGCGGCATGAACCGGTGGATGATCTCGGCGAGCTTCAGCTCGTACTCGTGGAACAGCCCGGTCACCGGGCCGGAGTCCCGGACCACCTCGGCGACCCGCTCGTTGACCGGGCCGTAGTTGCTGCCCAGGATCGTCGGGCCGCCGGCCTGAAGGAAGTCGATGTACGTGTTGCCGTCCCGATCCACCAGGTACGCGCCGTCGGCCTTGTCGACGGCGAGCGGGAACGGATAGTTGAACGCCAGGTTGTGTTGCACCCCGCCGGGGATGCGCCGCCGCGCCCGATCGGTGATCTCCTTGCTGGCACGGCACTTGGTGTCGAAGTAGTTCAGCACGTCGAGCAGCGCGTCGTGGCGCAGCCCGCGCACCGGCTGGGCGGTCAGCGCCTTCAGCCGACGCATCACGTCGTCGACGTCGGGGTACTCGCTTATCGCGTACCCGAGCCGGGCCGACTCGGCACCCGGGGCGCTGCCCGCCTCGTCGTCGGCGGTCCCGTTGGCCCTCGCCGCGCTGCCGGCCGCGCTCGCCGCCGCACCCGGCGTGGTGCTGGTGGTCCGGGCGGCGACCTCGGTGGCTGCCGCGTCGGCGCTGGGTAGTTCCTCGTCGGCCGGTACGCGCAGCGGCTCGACCGCCTCGGTGAGCTGCGCGGCGATCCGCTTCTCGTCGGCCCGCAACTTGGTGAAGGCGATCTCCCGGATCGCGGTCGGGATGGTGTGGACCTTTCCCGCCTCGCTGGTCAGCGCCAGCAGGTAGGCGATTGACACCTTCTCCAGCAGCGCCATGTTGAACACCGCCCGATCGGGGTCGGTGCCGACGGCGACCACCCCGTGGTTGGCGATGATGAAGGCGTTGTCCCCGCTGGCGACCTTCTTCTGCACGTTGCGGGCCAGGAACCCGGTGCCCGACGGGGCGTAGTCGATGATCGCCACCTCGCGGCCGAGGAAGCGCACCTGCTCGTCGGTGAGCGCCGGGATCGGCTTGCGCAGGAAGGCCAACGCCGAGGCGTACGGCTGGTGGGTGTGCACGATCGCGTTGACGTCCGGCCGCTCCCGGTAGATGTTGGCGTGCATCCCGCACTCGATGGACGGCTTCAGGTCGGCGCCGGAGTCGTCGGGTACGTGCTTACCGTCGAAGTCCACGATGCAGATGTCCTCGACCCGCATCCGGTCGTAGTCGTAGTTGCTCGGGGTGACCGCGTACAGCCGGTGGCCGGGCACCCGGACCGAGACGTTGCCCTCGGTGGCCTTGAGGTACCCCCGGGCGAGCATGGTCCGGCACATGTCGACGACGTGCTGGCGGGACAGGCGGTGCTGCACGGCGTTCTCCTCCGTCGGTTCGTCGGCCGCCGGGCGGTCACTCGTCGGCCCGGTCACCGGTCGGGTTCATCGTCGCGCGGGTGTGCCGATCGAAACACGTCCCGCCGGCAGCGAGAACCGCCGCCGTTCTTATCCTGTCGTGACAAAATCGCCGGGTGATCGCGCCTGTCTCCGCGACCCCCTGGCGACACCTGCCCGCCGATCTGGCCGCCGCGATGCGCCCGCACCTGCCGGCCACCGTGGCCGCCGTCGCGGTCGCCGTCACCGAGGCCACCCCCGCCTTCGCCGGCATCGCCGACGACAAGTTCGCCCGGGACGTACGCACCGCCGTGCAGGTGGCGCTCGACCGCTTCCTCGATCTCATCGGCACCGGGGAACCGGCACTGCCGCCCCGGTTCCGGGAGGTCTTCGTCGGGTTGGGGGCCGCCGAGGCCCGCGAGGACCGGGGGCCGGAGGCGCTGCTGGCCGCGCTGCGGACAGCGGCCCGGCTGTTGCTGCGTACGGCGTCGCAGTCACTGGCCCGGCTACGCCCGGTCGACCCGGAGGAACTGATCGACCTCTCCGACGCGGTAAGCGCGTACGTCGCCGAACTGGCCGCCGCGAGCACCGACGGGTACGCGCTGCAACTGCGCGAGCAGGCCGGCGAGGGCGACCGTCGTCGACACCTCGCCGAGCTGCTGCTCCGCGGCGACGGCCTGCCCAGTGCCGTCGAGTCGGCTGCGGCCCGGATCGGCTGGGCCGACCTGGATGCGGTGGTGCCCGTACTGCTGCCGCTGTACCAGGCCCGCGACGCGCGGTTCCGGTACGGCCCGGACGGACTTGTCATCGAGCGTGGCCGCGACGCCGTGCTGCTGCTGCGGGCCGGCGCCCGGGCGTCCCGCGCCACCCTGGCCGAGGCGTTGGCCGGGCGGCCGGCGGTGGTCGGCCCGGAACTGGGCTGGCCGCAGGTGCCGGCGGCCGTCCGGCTCGCCGAACTGGCCGCCGGGCTGGTCGGACCGTCCCCTGGTCCGGTCTTCGTCGACGACCATCTGGTCACGTTGACCCTGCGCGGCGAGCAGCGGGCGTTGGCGGTGCTCACCGCCCGCCGCCTCGCGCCGCTGGCGCACCTACGCCCGGCACAGCGGGAGAGCTTGTTGGCGACGCTCTACGCCTGGCTCCGGCACTGGGGCTCGCGTGCCGAGGTCTCCACCGAGCTGTTCGTGCACCCGCAGACGGTCAGCTACCGCCTCAAGCGGCTGCGTGACCTGTATGGCGACGACCTGGACGACGCCACCGCCCGTTTCGAGCTGCTGGTGGTGTTGACCAGTCATCTCACCAGCCACCCCGGTAGCGGATAGCCAGGTTCACCCGTCCCGCCACGGCAGGTGGGGACCTCCACCGGCCCGGGTCGCCGCCGGTCGCGCAACCGTCCGACCAGCCAGTATGGACCGAGCCTGCCGGCGAGGAACATCCGGAAGGTCGCTGGAACTTCCGGTTGACAGTGGTCCTGACCTGGCGTGGCCGGTCGTTACCTCACGTTGCGGTGACCTGCCGGCCTGTTGTTGCTGACCAGCCCCAACGTACTCCCTCTTGTCAGCGGCTGGCCGGGGCAAGGTTTCGAGAGTATTTCCGGAAGTTGTTGACGGCTCGACGGCGACGCGCCAATACTGTTGCCCATCGACGAATCTGGATGATCGTTGATTGTCGCTACCTACTCCGCCGGTCACGGTGCAGGACGACCGGCAGACCACCACCCGGTACGACGTCGACAGTCGATGGTGGCCGTCCGGCCACCGGGACCGCCGGTTCGTAGCGCACTGCTGGCCACCGGCCAGCCGTCATGAGGAGGAAGCATGAACAACGTCCCCGTCCCACCACGAAGTCGCAGGCGTGGACGCATCAGGATGCTGGCTGCCGCCGCCTTCGCCGCAGTGTTGGCCACCACTGGCACCGTCGCGATCTCGGCCAGCCCCGCCCAGGCCGAGGCCGACCGGCAGGTCTGCTCGAACACGGAAGGCACCCACAACGGGTTCTTCTTCTCGTTCTGGAAGGACAGCGGCGACGCCTGCATGGTGTTGCGTGAGAACGGCCGCTACTCCAGTTCGTGGAGCAGGAGCACCAACAACTGGGTCGGTGGCAAGGGCTGGAACCCTGGCACCCGCCGCACGATCAGCTACTCGGGCAGCTATAACCCGGGTAACAACAACAGCTACCTGGCCCTGTACGGCTGGACCCGTAACCCGCTCGTCGAGTACTACGTCGTCGAGAACTTCGGCAGCTACAACCCGAGCAGCGGCGCCACCCGGCTGGGCAGCGTCACCACCGACGGCGGCACCTACGACATTCTGCGCAGCCAGCGGGTCAACCAGCCCTCGATCGACGGCACCCAGACGTTCTACCAGTACTGGAGCGTCCGGCAGCAGAAGCGCAGCAGCGGCACCATCACCACCGCCAACCACTTCGACGCCTGGGCCCGGGTTGGCCTGAACCTCGGTAACCACTACTACCAGATCATGGCCACCGAGGGTTACCAGAGCCAGGGAAGCTCGGACATCACCCTCCGGGAAGGCGGCAGCTCGGATCCCGGCAACCCGGGCAACCCGACCACCCCGCCGCCCGGTAACGGCGGCTGCACGGTCAGCGTGAACCGCGCCGAGGATTGGAACGACCGGTTCAACACGACCTTCTCGGTCAGCGGCAGCAACAACTGGACCGTCACCATCCGTACGAACGGTGGCCAGAGCCTGCAGAACAGCTGGAACGCCTCGATCAGCGGCAACAGCGGCACGCTCACCGCACGTCCGAACGGCAACGGCAACAACTTCGGCATCACGCTCTGGAAGAACGGCAACAACACCACGCCGAGCGCGACCTGCTCAACCGGCTGACCTGGTGAACATGGGTGGGGCGTCGACCGAGGCCGACGCCCCACCGCCACCGCCAGTACCAGCACTGCGACGGGCCGACCCTGAGGGTCGGTCCGTCGTTGCTGCGCCCAGCTGCATCTGTATTGACAACCATCGACATTGGGGTGACGCTGATGTGTGAGAGCGCTCTCTCGATTACAGCCGCGACTACACCAGTCCGGCCAGGGGAGTTCCGATGTCCACGGCGGCGGCGTCGGAAGGACCCCTGACCCTCCCCGACAGGAGCCATCAGATGGAAAACGCCGCACCCCACCCCGTCAACCACAGCCGGCTACGCCTCGCCACCGCGATCAGTGCCCTGCTGGTGCTGCTCGGCAGCTACGTCGTGGCCACCACCGCGCCGGCCGACGCCGCCCCGGGCATCAACGCCATCCGGGTGGCCGAATTCCCGGCCGACTGCACGTACAGCCATCGGCTCCCGGACGACCCGATCGTCTTCCCCGGGCTGCCCGGCGCCTCGCACATGCACAGCTTCTTCGGCAGCACGGTGACAAACGCCCACACCACGCTGCCCGACCTGGTCGGCTCCGCCACCACCTGCAACCCCCGGGTGGACGTCTCGTCGTACTGGGTGCCGACCCTCTACCGCGACAACGTGCCGGTGGAGCCGTCCATCGCCACGTTCTACTACCTGGGCGAAGGGGTTCGTCCCGACGTCGTCGCGCAGACCCAGCCGTTCCCGCTGGGGCTGCGCCTGGTCGCCGGAAACGCCCGGGCCGCCGGACCGGGCGACAGCATCGCCCGCTGGTCCTGCCTGCACGCCGGGCACGTGCCGCCGTCGAAGGACTTCGTCACCTGCCCGGCCGGCACGATGCTGGAGTCGTACCTGGACTTTCCGCAGTGCTGGAACGGCCGGGACCTCGACTCGCCGGATCACAAGAGCCACCTGGCATATCCGGTGAACCAGGCCTGCCCGGCCAGCCACCCGGTGCACGTGCCGAAGCTGCGGCAGGTGCTGCGGTACCCGGTCAACGGTGACCCGGCGCGGCTACGGCTGGCCTCCGGGCCGGGCTACACGATGCACGGCGACTTCTTCAACGCCTGGCCCGTGGATGAGCTGGCGCGTCGCGTCCGCGACTGCATCCGTCCGGTCATCAAGTGCGGACACGACGGCAGGCCGCTCTGAGTCGACCCGTGACACCCGGCGGCGGGCCCGGTCGTGCCGGCCCGCCGTCGGGCGGACGCGAAGGAGGAGGCCGGGTGCGAGCCCGACCCGCTACGCTGCTCGCCGCGCTGCTGCTCGTCACCGGGTGCGCCGCCAGAACGTCACCCACCGCCGGACCATCGTCGCCGCTGCACACCGGGCCGTCGCCGGCCCTCGCACCGGCGGCCGACCCACCACCGGCCGGCGGGCCGCCCACGGTGGCGTTGCCGGGTACGACCGGACAGTTCAGCGCCACCGACATCGCCTGGCTCCAGCTGACGGCGGCCATGGCCGAACGGCTGCTGCCGATGCTCGACCTGGTGTCGAACCGGACCACCGACCGGGGCTGGCGGCGGCTCGCCACCCGGATCGGGACCGGCGAACGCACCCACCTGAGCCGGTCCCGGCGGCTGCTGGCCGACGCCGGCGCACCGGTGGTCAACCCACACGAGGGCCACGACATGCCCGGCATGGTCACCGACGAGGAACTGGCTGCGCTGCGTTCGGTCACCGGGCGGGCGTTCCGCACGTTGCTCACCCGGCACCTGCGGGCGCACCTGACACAGTCGGTGCGGATCGCCACCGCCGAGCAGCAGGGCGGTGCCCACCCGGCGACCACCGCGTTGGCCGCGGCCGTGGTCCGGGCCGGCACCGTCCACCTCGCCCGGCTCGACCACCTGGACCGGCCACCGACGCTTCCCCCGGTGCCTGCTCCACCACAGTGACGGCGACCCCTCGGCGGCGACGGCGACCGTCGGCCGTGTCCAACCAGCCGCGGCCAGTCAGCCAACACGCCGGGAGCGGGCCAGCACGACTCCACCGACGACCACGGCGATCAGCCCCACCACCAGCGCCACGTAACCGCCGCCCCGTCCGTTGCCGGTGCCGATGCCAGCGTCCGAGGTGACCACGACCAGACCACCGAGGGCCATCCCGACCGCCCCCGCGACCAGGGCGATCCAGCCCGCCCGCACCCTGCCGGTGCGGAGACGACCCGGGGCGAGCGCTAGTCCGCCGACGACCACCCCCGCGAGTGCCAGCAGGGCGGCCACCGTCGATCCGATCCGGCCGCCGCTCATGCTCATTCCCTGGGCGGCGGTCGGATGGGCGGCGATGTGCGTGGTCACCGGTGCGGCGAGTCCGACCGCCCCGGACGGGACGGCCACGACGGTGGTGAGCACGAGCCTGACGATCGTCATGTCTGTCTCTCCTCTGTGGTGCGACTGGTCGTGGATCCGACTTCACCGATCATGTCGGCGGGCGTACCGACGGTCATCCGGCCGGCGTAGGCACTTGCGGCTGCCGCAGCCGGCATGACCTGCTGCCACGTACGCGGTTGGCCGCCGCCCCACTACCGCGTGCGTGGTAGGTGGCCAGTCGTCCGTGAGCAGGAGTCGCCGGGCCGCGCCGGCCGGTTAAGGTGCGCGCATGGGCGAGCGGTGCGGACGGATCCTCAGGGGCGCTGCGGTCAGGGACTGGGCGATCGCGGTCGGCGTGACGGCAGTGCTGCTGATCGCCGGGCTGTCCGCGACACGCCCCGCCACCGGGGAGGACCTGTTCGGTTACGCCTGGTTGGTGACCGGCGGCCTGGCGTTGGCCGCGCGTCGACGGGCTCCGGTCGCCGTGCTGATCGTCACCGGGGTGTGCGCGGTGGGCCACCAGGCGACCGGCATCGAGGTGCCCGCCGTCGCGTTCCTGTTCGCGGTGTACGCGGCCGTACGCGCGGGGCACCGCGTCGTGACGGCTGTGGCGGGGGCCGCGATGCTGGTCTCCCTTCCGCTCGCGGCCCTGGCCCTACCACCGGGACTGCCCGTCGGCGAAGCACTCGCGCGGGCCCGCGACGCCCTCGAAGTGGCCTGGCTGATCGCCGCCGGGGCGGCGGGTGAGGCGCTTCGACAGGCCGAGCGGCGTGCGGAGGAGGCCGAGCGCACCCGGGAGGAGACGGCACTGCGCCGCGCCGACGAGGAGCGGCTGCACATCGCGCGGGAACTGCATGATTCCCTCACCCACCAGATTTCGATCATCAAGGTGCAGGCCGAGGTCGCCGTGCACCTGGCCAGCCGGCGCGGCGAGCCGGTGCCGGAGGCGCTGTCGGCCATCCGGGAGGCCAGCCGCGAGGCGACCCGGGAACTGCGCGCGACCCTGGAGACGCTGCGCGCCGACGGCACCGCCACCTCGCCCGGGCTCGACCAACTCCCGGAACTCGTGCGACGGGCCCGGATGGCCGGCCTGGACGCGACGTTGACGATCGACGGACAACGGCCCGACGTGCCGGTCGCGGTGGGCCGCACCGCCTACCGCATCGTGCAGGAGTCCCTCACCAACATCGCCCGTCACGCGTCCGCCGCCACGGCGTCGGTGCGGGTCGACTACCGGCCGGGCATCCTCGCGATCCGGGTGGACGACGACGGCGCCGCCGCTCCGGGCCGCGCGACGGCACCCGGCGTCGGACTGCTCGGGATGCGGGAACGCGTCGCCGCTCTCGGTGGACTGCTGCGGGCCGAGGCACGCGACGAGGGCGGTTTCACCGTCCACGCCGAGCTTCCGGTGGGCGTGGCATGATTCGCGTCCTGCTGGTCGACGACCAGCCGCTGCTGCGCAGCGGATTCCGCGCTCTGCTCGACATCGAGGACGACATCGAGGTGGCGGCCGAGGCCGCCGACGGCCAGCAGGCGCTGACCCTGGCCCGCAAGCACCTGCCCGACATCGCGCTCGTCGACATTCAGATGCCGGTCATGGACGGCATCGAGGCGACCCGGCACATCGCCGCGGATCCGGCGCTGGCCGGCGTGCACGTGGTCATCCTGACCAACTACGGTCTGGACGAACACGTCTTCCACGCGCTGCGCGCCGGTGCCGCCGGTTTCCTCGTCAAGGACATCGAGCCGGCGGATCTCGTGCACGCCGTCCGGGTGGCTGCCCGCGGCGACGCCCTGCTCGCACCGTCGATCACCCGCAAACTGATCGACAGGTACGTCACCGAGCCGCCGCGGACGCAGACCGGTGCGCGACTGAAGGAGTTGACCAACCGCGAACGGGAGACGGTCGTTCTCCTCGCGCAGGGCATGTCCAACGGCCAGATCGCCGAACGCCTGGTGATCAGCCCACTGACCGCCAAGACCCACATCAACCGGGCGATGACCAAGCTCCATGTCCGCGACCGTGCCCAACTCGTGGTCATCGCCTACGAGTCCGGCCTGGTCGCCCCCCGCGACCGCTGACCTCGACGGTTCGCGGTGCGGCAAGGTGCGGCATCCCGGACACCCGGGTACCAGCCGGTCACGGTTCAAGCAGGTGGTGCTCCACGGTCGTCAGGACCAGCCGGAGCAGTTGCTCGTCCAGCGGCTCCTGCCAAGCGGAGACGAACACCGTGACGACGGCGTACCCGACCGCCATCATCACGTACGCATTGTCCGCGGCCAAGGTGCCGCCGCCGGCAAGATCGGCTGTCATCGTGCTGTCGTACCGCCAGCTCAACTCGCCGATCCTCGGCGCGGTGGCGGCCCGGACCTCGACGTCCAGCGAGTCGTCGAGCGTGAACGACGGGCAGGCCCGCCGGGCGTCGCGGGCGGCGGTCAGCACGGCTTCGCCCACCGCGGCGTCTTACGCGTAGACGGTGACGGTCAGGTCGGTGTACGGGAATCCACCGTCCGTCGGTTCGCTGGTGTAGGTCCGCTTGCCGGTCGCGCGGAGGCTGGACTCACCCACCGCCAGGAACCGCTCCCTGACCAGTGGCTCACACTCGGGGACGGAAACAGCCACCCGCGCCGACACGATGCCCTGACCAGCCGGTCCGGATTCGGGGGCACCCCAGCCGAACGGGATCACCTGAACGCTGGACTGGGCCGCCCGGTCGGCCTGCTCGGCGGAACCCGGCCCGCCAGGCGGCGGCCACCTGGTCGAAGATGCCCGACTCGGCCGGGGCGAT
This sequence comes from Micromonospora sp. NPDC000442, assembly GCF_042898635.1. Lineage (NCBI taxonomy): Bacteria > Bacillati > Actinomycetota > Actinomycetes > Micromonosporales > Micromonosporaceae > Micromonospora > Micromonospora sp. NPDC000442. The sequence goes on from NZ_JBIAYZ010000011.1 coordinate 185,841, forward strand.
CTGCCCGCTCACCTCCCGGGCCAACCGGATCACGGCCTCGGATCCGTTGACCGTCGCCGGTGGACGGGCGGGTTCGATCGTCAACGCCGGCTCCCCGAGGCACCTCATGCACGGACGGCAGGTCCGCCACAGACTATCGTGCGCTACGGGCCCGGCGGGGTCCCGTAGCGTCGGGACGGGTGCGGCGGGGGTGGGGGAGGTGCGGCATGCGGATTGCGTTGTTCGTGACGTGTCTGGCAGACACCCTGTTCCCCGAGGCGGCGAAGGCGACGGTGCGGTTGCTGGAGCGACTCGGTCACGAGGTGGTGTTCCCGCCGGGGCAGACGTGTTGTGGGCAGATGCATGTCAACACCGGCTACCAGGCGCAGGCGGTGCCGTTGGTGCGTCGGCATGTGCGGGTGTTCGATCCGTACGACGTGATCGTGGCGCCGTCGGGGTCGTGTGTCGGGTCGGTGCGGCATCAGCACGTGACGGTGGCGCGGCGGGCCGGTGATGTCCGGTTGGCGTCCCGGGCGGAGTCGGTGGCGGCGCGGACGTTCGAGTTGTCCGAGCTGTTGGTGGACGTGCTCGGGGTGACCGACGTCGGTGCGTTCTTCCCGCACCGGGTGACATATCACCCGACGTGTCATTCGCTGCGGATGTTGCGGGTTGGCGAGCGGCCGGTGCGACTGCTGCGCGCGGTGCGGGGGCTGGATCTGGTGGAGTTGCCGGCGGCGGAGCAGTGTTGTGGGTTCGGGGGCACCTTCGCGGTGAAGAACGCGGACACGTCGACGGCGATGTTGGCGGACAAGATGCGGCATGTGGTGTCCACGGGTGCGGAGGTCTGCGCGGCGGGGGATGCGTCGTGTCTGATGCACATCGGTGGTGGGCTGTCGCGGATGCGGACCGGGGTGCGCACCGTGCATCTGGCGGAGATCCTGGCCTCGACCGAGCAGGACGTCGTTACCGACGGGCGGGGTGGGCTGGTGGTGGGGTCGTGAGGCGGACCTTCCTGGGTATGCCGGCGACCGCCCCAGCGGGCGTGGGCCATCTGCGTGGCGCGGAGCCGTTCCCGGCTGCTGCCCGGCGGGCGCTGGGCGACGCGCAGTTGCGCCGTAATCTCGGGCATGCCACGGCGACGATCCGGGCGAAGTCGGCCGGGGTGATCGGTGAGGTGCCGGACTGGGAGCAGTTGCGGGCGGCCGGGTCGGCGATCAAGGCCGACGTCATGGCGCGGTTGCCGGAGCTGCTGGAGCAGCTTGAGGATCGGGTGACGGCCGCCGGGGGAGTGGTGCACTGGGCGGCCGACGCCCATGAGGCGAACGCGATGGTCGTGGACCTGGTGCGGGCCACCGGTAGTGACCGGGTGATCAAGGTCAAGTCGATGGTGACGCAGGAGATCGGTCTCAACGAGGCCCTCGAGGCGGCCGGGATCGCGCCGGTGGAGACGGATCTGGCCGAGCTGATCGTGCAGTTGGGTGAGGATCGGCCGAGCCACATTCTGGTGCCGGCGATCCACCGTAACCGGGCCGAGATCCGGGAGATCTTCCTGCGGGCGATGCCGGGGGTGGATCCGGGGTTGACCGACGAGCCAGCGGTCCTCGCCGCGGCGGCGCGTCGGTTTCTGCGGCAGACGTTCCTGGCCACGTCGGTGGCGGTGTCCGGGGCGAACTTCGCGGTGGCGGAGACGGGCACGCTGGCGGTGGTGGAGTCCGAGGGCAACGGTCGGATGTGTCTGACCCTGCCGCAGACGCTGATCACGGTGATGGGTGTGGAGAAGGTGGTGCCGACCTGGCGCGACCTGGAGGTGTTCCTGCAACTGCTGCCCCGCGCCTCGACCGGGGAGCGGATGAACCCGTACACCTCGATGTGGACCGGTGTGACTGCGGGTGACGGGCCGCAGGCGTTTCATCTGGTGCTGCTGGACAACGGTCGCAGCGCGGTGCTCGCCGACGAGGTGGGCCGGCAGGCGCTGCACTGCATCCGCTGCTCGGCCTGCCTGAACGTGTGCCCGGTCTACGAGCGCACCGGCGGGCACGCGTACGGGTCGGTGTATCCGGGGCCGATCGGTGCGGTGCTGTCGCCACAGCTGACCGGGGTGGCCGACAACGCGTCGCTGCCGTACGCGTCGTCGCTCTGCGGGGCCTGCTACGACGCCTGCCCCGTGAAGATCAACATCCCGGAGCTGCTGGTGCACCTGCGCGACCAGGCGCCGCACCCGCGCGGTGAGTCGGCCGCGATGGCTGCCGCCGCGTACGCCATGGACCACCCGGCGCTGTACGCGGCGGCGCAACGCGCGACCCGGCTGAGCCGGCTGACCGGCCGGCGCGGTCGGGGCCTGCCACCGCCGCTGTCCGGCTGGACCACCGGCCGCGACCTGCCCGAGGCACCACCGCAGACCTTCCGCGAGTGGTGGGCGCAGCGGTGAACGCCCGGGAGACCATCCTCGCCCGACTCCGCGCCGCCCTCGACCCCGCGGCCCTCGACCGGGCCGCTCTCGACCCCGCCGCTCTCGACGCGGCCGCGTCGGCGCCGGTGGAGGTGCCACGCGACTACCGACGTGACGGCCCGGTCGACCTCGACCGGCTGGTCGACCGGCTCACCGACTACCGCGCCCATGTGCACCAGGTCGGCGAGCCGGCCGTCGCCGACACCATCGCCGCCATCCTGCCGACCGGCGCGAGCATCGTCGTACCACCGGGGCTGCCGGCGGCCTGGCTGCCCCCGACCGTGACCGCCCGGCCCGACGACGACCTCGACAACCAGCAGATCGCCGCCGCAGATGGCGTCGTCACCGCCGCCGCCGTCGCCATCGCCGACACCGGCACGGTCGTGCTCGACGGCTCACCCGACCAGGGCCGCCGCGTGCTCAGCCTCCTACCCGACCTGCACATCTGCGTGATCCGCACCGACCAGGTCGTCGCCGGCGTGCCCCAGGCACTGGCCCGCCTCACCCCGCATCGACCACTGACCTGGATCAGCGGCCCGTCAGCCACCAGCGACATCGAACTCAACCGGGTCGAAGGCGTCCACGGCCCCCGCACCCTGCACGTCATCCTGCTGCCCTGAGCGCTCCGCGGCACGCCAGGCGGCCGGCGAACTCGCCGCCTGTCGGACCGGCGTGGCACGATCGCTCAGGTGACCAGCAGATCCACCACCGAACAGCGCCTCGACGATCTGGCCCGGCTGCGCCGCGTGCGTGACCGCATCGACCGGGAGTACGCGCAGCCGCTTGACGTCGAGGCGCTCGCCCGTGGGGTCAACATGTCGGCCGGGCACCTCAGCCGCCAGTTCCGGCTGGCCTACGGCGAATCCCCGTACGGCTATCTGATGACCCGGCGCATCGAGCGGGCCATGGCACTGCTGCGTCGCGGCGACCTCAGCGTCACCGATGTCTGTTTCGCGGTCGGCTGCTCGTCCCTGGGCACCTTCAGCACCCGTTTCACCGAACTGGTCGGCGTGCCGCCCAGCGTCTACCGCCGCGACGCGGCCCGCGCGACGAAGGGGATGCCCTCCTGCGTGGTGAAACAGGTGACCAGACCGGTCAGGAATCGAGAAGCCGCGGCCCGCGCGCCGCAGTTAGCGTGACGGCATGGACATCACGATTCACGCCAGTTTCCTGCCGCACAACGACGCGGACGCCGCCCTGGCCTTCTACCGTGACCTCCTCGGCTTCGAGGTCCGCAACGATGTCGGCTACCAGGGCATGCGCTGGATCACCGTCGGCCCGCCCGGTCAGCCCGGCACCTCCGTCGTGCTGCATCCGCCGGCCGTCGACCCCGGGGTGACCGAGGAGGAGCGCCGTACCATCACCGAGATGATGGCCAAGGGCACCTACTCCTCTATCCTGCTGGCCACGCCCGACCTCGACGGTGTCTTCGAGCGGTTGCAGGCCAGCGACACCGAGATCGTGCAGGAGCCGACCGAGCAGCCGTACGGGGTTCGTGACTGCGCCGTCCGGGACGCCGCCGGCAACATGATCCGTATTCAGGAAGTGCGATGAGCGAGGACAACCGGTCGGCGGCATCGCAGGCCGCCGACAGCCACGATTTGATCCGGGTGCAGGGTGCCCGGGAGAACAACCTCAAGGACGTCACCGTCGAGCTGCCGAAGCGCCGGCTGACGGTGTTCACCGGCGTCTCCGGTTCGGGCAAGAGTTCGCTGGTGTTCAGCACCATCGCGGCGGAGTCGCAGCGGCTGATCAACGAGACCTACAGCGCCTTCATCCAGGGCTTCATGCCGACGTTGGCGCGGCCGGAGGTCGACGTCCTCGACGGGCTGACCACCGCGATCATCGTCGACCAGGAGCGGATGGCCGCGAACCCACGGTCCACCGTCGGCACCGCCACCGACGCCAACGCCATGCTGCGGATCCTGTTCAGCCGGCTCGGCAAGCCGCATATCGGCTCTCCCCAGGCGTACTCCTTCAACGTCGCCTCGATCAGTGGCGCCGGCGCGGTGACCATCGAACGGGGCGGCACCACGACGAAGGAACGGCGGAGCTTCAGCATCACCGGTGGCATGTGCCCGCGCTGTGAAGGCACCGGGCGGGTGACGGACATCGACCTGACCGCGTTGTACGACGACAGCAAGTCGCTCAACGAGGGCGCGATCACCGTGCCCGGTTACAGCATGGACGGGTGGTACGGCCGGATCTACCGCGGCAGCGGCTTCTTCGACGCGGACAAACCAATCCGCAAGTACACCAAGAAGGAACTGCACGACCTGCTCCACAAGGAGCCGACCAAGATCAAGGTTGACGGGATCAACCTGACGTACGCGGGTCTGATCCCGCAGATCCAGAAATCGTTCCTGTCCAAGGACGTCGAGGCGATGCAGCCGCACATCCGCACCTTCGTGGAGCGGGCGGTCACCTTCACGACCTGCCCCGACTGTGGCGGCACCCGGCTGAGTGAGGCGGCCCGGTCTTCGAAGATCAAGGGCGTCAACATCGCCGACGCCTGCGCGATGCAGATCAGCGATCTCGCCGAGTGGGTACGCGGGCTGCGCGAGCCCTCCGTGGCACCGCTGCTGGCGTCGTTGCAGCACACCCTCGACTCCTTCGTCGAGATCGGGCTCGGCTACCTCAGCCTGGACCGACCGTCCGGGACGCTCTCCGGCGGCGAGGCGCAACGCACCAAGATGATCCGCCACCTCGGCTCGTCGCTCACCGACGTCACCTACGTCTTCGACGAGCCGACCATCGGGCTGCACCCGCACGACATCCAGCAGATGAACCGCCTGCTGCTGCGGCTGCGCGACAAGGGCAACACCGTGCTCGTGGTGGAGCACAAGCCGGAGACGATCGCCATCGCCGACCACGTCGTCGACCTCGGCCCCGGCGCCGGCACGGCGGGCGGCACCGTCTGTTTCGAGGGCACCGTCGAGGGACTGCGGGCCAGCGGTACGCTCACCGGCCGGCACCTGGACGACCGGGCCACCCTCAAGAAGTCGGTGCGTACGCCCACCGGGCAACTGCCGATCCGTAAGGCATCGACGCACAACCTGCGCGACGTCGACGTCGACATCCCGCTCGGGGTGCTGGTCGTGGTCACCGGCGTCGCCGGTTCGGGCAAGAGTTCCCTGGTGCACGGGTCGATCCCGCCCGGTGCCGGGGTGGTGTCGATCGACCAGGGCGCGATCCGTGGCTCACGGCGGAGCAACCCGGCGACGTACACCGGACTGCTCGACCCGATCCGTAAGGCGTTCGCTAAGGCCAACGGTGTGAAGCCGGCGCTGTTCAGCGCCAACTCCGAAGGCGCCTGCCCCAACTGCAACGGCGCCGGTGTCATCTACACCGACCTGGCGATGATGGCCGGCGTCGCCACCGTGTGCGAGGAGTGCGAGGGCAAGCGGTTCCAGGCCTCCGTCCTGGAATACCGCTTCGGCGGTCGGGACATCGCAGAGGTGCTCGCGATGCCGGTGAGCGAGGCGGAGGAGTTCTTCGGGTCCGGCGAGGCGCGCACGCCGGCCGCGCACCGCATCCTCAATCGGCTCGCCGAGGTCGGCCTCGGCTACCTCAGCCTCGGCCAGCCGCTCACCACGCTCTCCGGCGGCGAGCGGCAGCGGCTCAAGCTGGCCACCCACATGGCCGAGCAGAGCGGGGTCTACGTGCTCGACGAGCCGACCACCGGGTTGCACCTTGCCGATGTCGAGCACCTGCTCGGCCTGCTCGACCGGCTCGTCGACTCCGGCAAGTCGGTCATCGTCATCGAACACCACCAGGCGGTCATGGCCCACGCCGACTGGATCATCGACCTGGGTCCGGGCGCCGGCCACGACGGCGGTCGGGTGGTCTTCGAGGGCACTCCCGCCGATCTCGTCGCTGCCCGGTCCACCCTCACCGGCGAGCACCTCGCCGCCTACGTGGGCGACTGAAAAGCCACCAAAGGGGGGCACCGGTTCGATCCCAGGGTCGCCAAGCACGTAGCGGCCTGATCACTCCACCAGACGGAGTGGTCAGAACTTCCTAGCGGAGGGTCGGGTGGCTCTCGGTCAGGGTCGGCAAAGCTCGAAATCTCCCACCTGACGGATACGGCATCTGCCGCCGTGGCGGGGCGCGATGAGGCGGTGGACGCGGGTACCGTCGACTGTGGTGATCTGTTGGCGTAGTGGCCGGTGGTTCGCTGCCCAGACCGCTACCTGGGAGACGATGATGAGCGATCCCGCGACCTTTGGTGCGCGCCTTCGAATGTATCGGGAGCGTGCGGGAAAGACTCGGCCGGTTCTTGGTGGGTTGGTGGGGCGTAGCGCGGAGTGGGTCAAGGCTCTGGAGAATGGCCGGCTTCTGCCGCCTCGCCTGCCCATGCTGCTGCGGCTGGCTGAGGTGCTCGACATTTCCGATCTTGCGGATCTGACTGGTGATCAGTCGTTACCGGTGGCGTCGGTGACCAGGGCTGGACATTCAGACGTCGGCAAGGTGGCCGCTGTGATGCAGCGGGCTTCCGTGCCGGCGGGTGTGGTGACGCCGGTCGTCGTGGTGCGCGATCTGGTTGATCAAGCGTGGGCGTTGTGGCACCGGTCGACGGCTGAGCGTACGGCGGTGGCGGCGGTGCTTCCGGGGTTGCTGACGGAGGTGCAGAGGAGCGTCCGGATGCTCGATGGCGGGGACCGTCGGCTGGCGTTTGTGGAGTTGGCGCGGGTGTATCACCTGGTGCAGTTGTACTTGGCGCACCAGCCGTTGCCGGAGTTGGTGTGGCTGGCTGCCGACCGGGCGATGTCGGCGGCCCAGGACGCTGACGACCCGGCCGCGATGGCGGTGGCGGCCTGGTACTACGCGCACGTCTATCGGGGCGCGAACCAGGTCGATGCCGCCGAACAGGTGCTGGTAGAGGCTGCGGGTCTGGTCGACCCGGCGGCGGGTGGTGAACAGTTGGCGCGGTGGGGGCAGGTGCAGCTCGGGATCGCGCTAGGGCACAGCAAGGCTGGCCGGGCGGGTCGGGCGTGGCGGGCGTGGGATGCCGCCGACTCAGCCGCCAGCCGGCTCGGCGGTGGGTACGCCCATCCGTGGCTCATGTTCGGGCCAGCGGCCTGTGCGGCGTACGCGGTCACCGTCGAGACTGACCTGTGCCGCCCGGGTGAGGCGGTGCGGCGGGCCGACACCACTGACTATCGGGCGTTGCCCTCGCACACCCGCCGCGCGGCCGCGCTGATCGAGGCCGCTCGTGCGCACCTGCTGTCGCGGGGGGAGGTGGCGGCGGTGCACCTGCTCGGCCGGTCGCTGCGGGAGAGCGTCGACACGGTACGACACAATCCGTACGCCCGCACTGTCGCGCTGGAACTGTCGAACCGGCCGGGCACGGTTGGTGAGGACGCCCGAGAGTTGGCCCTCGCCGTCGGTATAACCGGGTAGCCGTCCCTCAGGTACAGACTCTCCCCGCCACAGCCGCTGACCATTCGTAGCGTTCCCGTTACTGGCGGCGGCGGGCCGGTGCCTGCTTCACACCCGATAGAGCCGGACAGATCTTCGTCGCCGCCTCCTGTTGCTCGATCAAGGGGGACGAATCTGTGGCGATCTGGTCTGAGCTGTGCGCGCTGACGCGGTGGCTGTCTCGACGACCTCAGCCTCCGCCACCGCCAGGGGCCGGTAAGCGCTACCAGGACGTTGAGCAGGCGGCCGCGCAGCAGCGTCTACTCGACCATGCAGGCAACTGCGGCGGCCTCAGGGCAACCACGAATCGGCAGACCAGTGCAGCCACGGCGACCGGAGGGCCTCCGGTGAGCCGACGTGTGGTGTGCGGTGACCACCCATGGGCCGGTGTTGCCGATCTGGAGCTGTGGTGGCTGTGACCTGCCGTGGCCGTGTCCGACGCGGCGGCGGAAGCTGCGCGCGGAGTACGCCGACGCGCCGGTGTCGCTGGCCCTCTACCTCGGTGCGTATCTCGTGCAGGCGGCCGAGGACATGCCCTGGGCACCGGCCGGCGCACTGCACCGCCGCTTCATCGGCTGGACCCGGCAGCCAAGGTCTGCAAGGAGGTCGAACGCGACCTCCCACTCGTCGTGGTCGAGGTACTCGCGTACGTCCACCACCGTCACGCCGGCCTCGTTCACGACATCAGCCGGCACCATGGCCGCAGCCCGAGCGAGCAGACCGGCAACATCCACCCGCGGATTATTCAATATCGCTGCAGCACCAGCTCAACGGCTCCCACCGGCGCCCGGATCTGCCACGATAAGGGGTACTGACCGGCTTACTGCTGGCGGTCGATCTCCACCCAGGTCAGTGCGTCCAGAGCCGACTGCACCTCGGGGAGCGGGGTGCGGCACACGGTACCCGGCAGGGCCGGCAGGAGAGTGTTGCCCAACGCGTCCGTCAGTGCCAGCAACACCCGGCACGACGAAGACCGCCGCACACACCGGCTCGCCGTGCTGCTCCTGTGGCGGTAGGTGCAGCGCCCGGACGAGGTCGTCGAACGGACCGGCCGACCGCTGCGCGGCAACCCAAGAAGCCGGACGAGGGCGAACCTGCGGACTGCTCGACGGACATCCGAAAAGTGCACCGGACGGCCGAGACCGGACGAAAGTCCGCGAGCAACTGGTCCCCAGAGCGTTGTCCGGCCAACCCGTCCACGGGCGGGCAGGAAACAACCGACTGAGTGAGGTAGAGCGCGCGCCCGGAGTCGTTGGAACAGGCTGCCACTGCCAGGACGGCCACGAGCAACAATCCGATCCGTCGGACAGTCATGTTCATGGAACCGTGTGGCAACGCCGTCGGTTCCCAACAGACACCGAACGCATACTCGCTGAACAGCCGATACCCCTACCGGCAAGCCTCCGCCAACCCGATCATCCCGGAGGTGTTCGAGTATCCGCTTCTGCCGAAAGTAGTGCACTTGATCATGCTGATACGCGTGCCTGGGTGAGTAGTGGGCGAGATGGCGGATACCTGAACCCGATCCCGTCAGGCGTTTGCCTTCGCCACCAGGTCGCTCAGCGTATGGAGCTGTTCGGCTTCGCGCTGCGCCCCAGAAGCGGGTTCCGGTCGAGCGGTGGCCGCGAGGACGCCGTGCTCGCCCTGAGCGAAGACGCCGCACTGGGGGTGCACGACCCGGTACAGACTCTTGTCGGCAGTGGGGTCCTCGGCCGGGGCGCCGGGTTTCCTCGTCGCGGCCGGCTCGCCCTGCCAGCGCAGCAGCCAGACGGAGGGATTCCGAGGCAGCTGCGATCGCATGGTCTCGACGGTGGCTTCGATTGGGTCGGGCAGGAATGCGGCCGGGAACTCCACCCGGACGACGCCGCCCAGTTCGGGCCGCAATGCCCCGCGGAGGACTTCTGTAACCGTCAGCTCTACGTCGAGGAACTGGAGATCGCCGAGGGTGCGGCCGGGTCGGACGTCGGCGACCTCGGCCAGGACCGTGGCGGTCGATGCTAAACCCTCCACACAGGCCGCGACACCGCGTACGCCCAGATCAGGGACACCTCAATCGACTACGCAAAGGCTCTGGCACACTCAGGTCGCCTTTGTATTCCGATCGAATCGAGCGTGCTCGTAGCGATCAGCGGTGCGGGCCAGCACGGGCAGCGCGAGCACCCAGGCCGGCACGGATGCATCCGGTAGGACTTGACCGCCAGCGGTGAGCCCACGGGCCGACTTCCGCCGCCCAGAGGTGATTGGTGCCCCTCCGGCTTCGCCAAGATCAGGCGTGCACTCATGGCTGCAGACCGAGCGTGACGTTTCGTTACGACGGTGCGATGCTGCTGGATGCGGTGATACCGATGAGCGGAGTGCCCGGTCGGACTCACTCCTGAGGATCGTCTTCCATTCGCGTCAAGCGTCCGCGGCTCAGATACCGAACCGGCTTGCCGAGCGACTCCGCGTAGGCGATTTTCCGTTTGGTTGACTCGCCTATTTGGCCGCCCGGATCCACGATGTACACCTCGTCAGCCAACCGAATCTTTGGAGGCACACGCCGCCAATCCGCTCCTTTAGGTCCAAGCTGTCGACTGAGCGCTTTCATCGTGGGTTTTGGCTGGTCGGGCCGTGATGTAGGGCGAGGATGGCCTGGACGATCGCGGTGGCGCGTCGGGGGCAGCAGCGGAGTTTGGTCAGGATCTTCCAGTCCTTGAGGGTGGCGACGGCACGCTCGCCGACGGCGCGGATCTTGGCGTGGTGCCGGTTGACGGTTTTCTGCCGGTGGGACAGTCGCGGCCGGTGACGGCGGGGCTTGAAGGGCGTACGGATGCTGCCGCCGGGGCCTTGGTATGCCTTGTCGGCGAGGGTCATGACGTTCGCGCTGGTCAGCGCGTCGATCAGGTCGTGGGTGCGGGCGGCGGTCAGGTCGTGCACGGTGCCCGGCAGGGTGGGCGAGGCCCAGATGAGGCGTCCCTTGCAGTCCGCGATGACCTGCACGTTGACGCCGTGCCGCTTGTGCTTTCCGGAGTAGTACGGCTTCTGGTCCGCGACTCGGTCGATCGGGATCAGGGTGCCGTCGAGGATCGCGTACGCGAGCCGGGCGATGCGCCGCATGGCCTGGTTCAGGTCCTCGGCGTGTGCGGCGAGCAGGTCGATGGCTTCCCGGACGTACCGCCAGGCCGTCGTGACGCTGACCGCGAAGCCGCAGGCCAGACGAGCGATGGTGTCCCCATTACGCAGATGCGCCAGGGCGAGTAGGGCCTGCTGGCCGGCGTCGAGGCGCCGCCACCGGCCTTGGCGCCGGATGAGGTCGGCCAGGTGGTTCAGGGTGCGGGTGGACAGCCCGACCGCGGACGGGTAAGACAGCACAGCGAGGCTCCCGGTTGGAGCATCGGAACTTGGTCGACTGCTGTCCTACCGGGAGCTTCCTCCTATGTCGACAGACCCCTGCCCGCACCCACCGCGACCAGGCCCGTCACGATGAAAGGCCTCACTGATCTGCCGCTGTCATCGCGTGCTGACCGCGCGGCAGGCACGGTCGGTGTATGTCGGTCGAGGTGTGTGCCACCCGTCACGATGTGCCGCCGGCCGGAATCGGTTGAGGGCCGTCGAGGTTCGCGCTGACATGACGACGATCGGACTCATCGGCAGTGGCAACATCGGAAGCACGGTAGCGCGGCTGGCGGTCGCCGCCGGTCACGACGTGGTGCTGAGCAACTCCCGTGGCCCGCAGACCCTCCAGGACCTGGTGTCCGAGCTGGGGCCGAAGGCGCGCGCCGCGACCCCCGCGCAGGCGGCCGCGGTCGGTGACATCGTGGTGGTGACCGTGCCGCTGCGGGCGTACCGGGACGTCCCGGCGCAGCCCCTCGCTGGCAAGGTGGTCATCGACACCAACAACTACTACCCGGAGCGCGACGGCGTCTTCGACGCGATCGAGGACGGCTCCACCACCACGGGTGAGCTGCTGCAGAAGCAGCTTCCGGAAGCCCGCGTGGTGAAGGGTTTCAACAACATCTGGTTCGAACACCTGCGGTCCCTGGCGCGACCGGCTGGCAGCCCGGACCGGTCTGCGCTGCCGATCGCCGGTGACGACGCGGCCGCCAAGCAGGCGGTCGCCGAGCTTTTCGACAGCCTGGGCTTCGACACCGTGGACGCCGGCCCGCTCGCCGAAAACTGGCGCACTCAACGGGACACCCCGGTCTATGTGACTCCCTACGGCGCTTACGGGGTGCTTCCCGGTACGCCGGCAAGCGCGCAGGTCGTACGCGAGGCGCTTGCCGCGGCGAAGCCCACCACAGCCTGAAGCCCCCCGCCAGCTGAGACCCGCTGCCGAGGCCATCGGCGGCGGGTCTCAGCGCTCCTGATCGCTCCATTCGGTGGACGGAGGACGACCGGGCCGGAGCGCGGGAGCATTACCGGCGAGCGTCGGTCACGCTTTGCCGGGGCGGTGCAGCGGCTATCCGCAGTCGCGGGCCGCGTAGCTCCTATGAGCGTCTTCCCGATGACATCGCCGGAGCTGTTACTGACAAGCGCAAGCCGCAGCCCATCGAGGTTCGAGGCATTCTGCGCCGCAACGTCTTCTCATACCCTCGTTCCAGGCGGGGAACAGCTTTCGCCCTGGCGGGCGATGCCATTGACCGCTACGGGCGCCCGGCGTCCAAACTGCCCGCATAACGAAGTCCGCCCTGCGAGTATGGCAACCGAGGATCCCACCACCCGCTCACGGCCGCAGACCGTGCACCGCCCGCAACTGGTGTGGGCTGTCGACGAACGGCCGGAGGTGCTGGTGAACGGGCAGCGGAGGGGTCAGTTCCCGGGGCCAAGCGCCTCGGTGATCAGGGCAAGACGATCCGGTGGTGTCTGCGGGCTGCGAGGGCTGTGTGAGCCCAGGCAGACATAGCGGTCCCCCTGCTCGGTCCAGGCCGGAGCACCCCAGAAACGACGACTCGCGGTCAGTAGCTCGCCGGCAACCTGCCGCCGGTACCGCTGTTCACCGCCGACCGCGACGACGGCCGTGGCGACCAGTTCCTTAGCGTCGTGGGGCAGGTCAGCATCGCCGACGGCGGGCAACAACAGCAGCAGGCGTTCCGCCCGCGTCCTTGCGGGGTCCGGCTGACCAGCGGTTACGAGAAGTTCCGGCCACGATAGGCCTGGTCCCTGGAAGCTTCCCTCCAGTGCGGCGAGCGTGATTACCGTGTTGGAGTCTGCCGGTTGGAGCAGGTAGTCCCATCCGGAGTCGTCCTCGAAGTTGCGGAAGAGAATGTATAGGCGGTGCCCACGGGCGAGCGGCAGGATGAGGAACGGCCAGCGGTTGGGGTCGTGCAGCTCCGCTGCGTATTCTTCGACATCAGCGGGGTCGATGTCGAAGGCGATTGCTGCGGTGTCAGAGCCACCGAACGAGAGCAGGAACGCCGGCCAGAACAGTCGATCATTCAGCCACAGCGCCGGTTCGGTAAGCACGGACTCATCGACCGGTGGGCGAAAGCCGCTCAGGTAGCGCCGAAGGGACATCGCATCAGTCTTCCAGGCCGGCCACTCGGCGCGTGTCCGGATCTGCCGCGTGGAAGCGAGCGGAGAGGCTTGCAACGGTGTCGGGCGCACGACCCAGATCGGGGGTGGAGGCGAATACTGGCGGTGGAACCCGGCCCGTGGTGCGGATCAGTGGTTGGTAGGCGTCGTGGGTGGACGCAGCAGACAGAATTCGTTGCCGTCATGGTCGGCGAGGACGTGCCAGGCCCAGCCGCCTACTTCGATGGGACTGTCCGTGATGCACCGCGCTCCCAGAGACACCAGTCTGGCCACCTCCGCCTCAAGGTCGGGTACGCGCAGATCCAGGTGCATCCTGTTCTTGTCCGTCTTTGGTTCGGGCACTCGCTGCAACAGGAGCTCAACGCCGTTCCCGTCGGCGGGTAGCAGCCGCCGGTAGTGCCCTGGCGAGAGCGGTTCAGGCAGGTATCCGAGCGCCTCGCACCAGAAGGTCCCCGAGCGATCCAGGTCGGCACAATCCAGGACCACCGCCAGGACGACATCGCTGCGTCCACCAAACCGAGCCGGCCCCTCAGTCATTGCTGCAGGCTATGACAGCGACCATCGGCTCCGCACAGGCACCTCGGAGGTACTGCGCTCACCGGTAGGCCATCCGGATCTGCCGCCGATCGGGTGTCACCGTGGGTGACGGCGTGCTGGTCGTCAACTTCCGAATGTGCCGAAGACAGGATGCGTCGGTGCCGAATCTGCGCACGCGGGCCGGCGCCGAGCAGACGATGCTGTCACGGGCTTTCCGCACGCTCGCGGTCTGCGGCTATCCGGACGTCGCGAAAGTCCAGGACAGCCTCCCGAGCGACGCGAATGAGCATGGCAAGACTGCCGTGTGCTAGCAGCAGCACGTCGTCGAGAACCGGCGGAGGTATCTCAAGCTCGCGCGGGCCGTAGCAGTCGTGCCAGGCCATGTCCGTGAGGTGCAGCAAGTCGAGCGCGGCCTCGGCATCCCGGGAAGCGAACAGTGCCTCAATACGTGGTTTGCGTTCCCGGCGGCGTTGATCTGCCCCGATCGCCATAGGATCTCCTCCCAGCCGTGCCCGCAAGCCAACAGAATCTCCAACCACAGCACGCGTCGACAAAGGTTGGCGGCCCTCCGGTCGGATCCAGCCACCGAGCCAGGCCACAACCGACTCCGCGCGGTCGGCGAACCGCGGCAACAGCCTGCTCAAGACCACCTTCAAAGCCCTGCGCAACGTCGACCCTCTGCCCCTGGAAGATCGGCAACATCGTCGCCGCAGCCCTGGTCATCCTCCACATCGAGCACGGACGAACCATCTGAAAACGCGCACTACACACGGTCACACATCGTTACCCGGAAAGGCTTAATGGGCAGCCCGCTACGAGAAACCTGCTGCCCGCTTGACACTTTCGTTGCGTTCGTTCATCAACGAAAGCGCGGTCGTGGCTTCGGTCAGCTCGTTCAGGGCCGCGGCCAACATGCGGCCGCTCGATGCTTCGAGGGCTCGCTCGCAGTTTCGACCACCTTGTGCTGTGCCAGTCGTGAACGCCCTCCAGTACGACTGGGCCTGAGTATCGGGTACGGGCAGGTAGTCGGCGGCCTCCCTCGCGATTTCCTGGAGCTCCCCGCAATACTTGATCACCGCGGATTCGTCAGCCATCTCCGGTCTCTGGAGAAGGGCACCCAGCTCGCCCCCGGCGGTAATGAACCGCTTCTGAAGTTCCAGGCCGCCGTACTTCTCCCATGCGTACACCTGCAGCGCTTTGGTTCGGGGAGACAGTTCCGTCTGCCGCGGCTCGGTTCTCGATTCGGCGGCCAGCGCAGCCTGATCGACCACGGGCGCTACCAGGTCGCTGACCGTGATCACCACGACCACGACGCCCAGCACTCCCATCGCCAACCGCCTCGGCAAGAGTCCGTACCGGGAGGGCGTCCGTAGGCGTTGCCCAGGAGCCGCTTGCCGGGCTGGCCGAAGTCGACGAATCACCGAGACGGCCGCGGCGGTGACGGCGGTGACCAGCACAGCCAGTACGAGCGTGGGGCCAATGATGAGGCGGAAGCCCAGCCAGGCCGACGCAATGGGATAAGGATGGCAGGACAGCCGCAGTACGGACAACTGCGGGACACAGCCGTCCAGAGACGCCACCGCAATCGCTCCGGCGAAGCCCACCAGCACCGAAGTCTGGGCCCCGATCAGCGCGCACAACAGCCGATAGCGGTCGACCAGCGCCGCCGCCGTGGTCGCGGCAGCGCCGGCTCCCACGACCAGAGCGATGAGCACCCAGACCAGGTAGGTCCAGATCAGCAGGGCCCTCGACGCGGTTGTCGGCGGCGGCCAGGTATGCATGTATGCCATTGCCCCGGCGACGATGCACGCGGCAAGGACTCCGCCGAGGAAACCCGGGAGCAGAACCCGCCGCAGGGGTGGCAGTACCCCGCGGTCTCGGAGCTGGGGCTCTCCTTCCTCCGCCCGGGACGATGTTGTTGCCACGGGTGGCCACACCATCGCCTGTTGCGCGCCCGGCTCATTACGCGAAGTACCGCTGGCGGAACGCACCGCCCAAGCCGCGAGCGGCACCAACCAGAGGAGCGCGACCGACGTCAGGGTGAGCGGCCATTGGGTCAGGGCGACCAGCGACGGCCACACCGTGGATAGCCCGGTCACGATGCCGTCCTGCTGCGCGACATCTGCGGCGGGCAGCCCGCGCGTGATGCCGGCCCGCACCTCGTCCACGGAGTACGGCCAGCCTCGCACGAACAGCCCGCCATACACCTGCCACCAGGCGAACCATGACGACAGCAGCACACCACCGATGCCGGTTCCCAGCAGTGTCATCGGACGGAACGTGGACCCCGGCCATGCTCTGATCCACAGCTCCGCGCACCGGGCGGTCCACCAGCCGAAGAGCGCTCCGGTACAGATCGGCAGCAGCAGAGCGGCAGGATGTGCCGGCAGCAGGGAGTCAAGCCCGACCTGGTATCCGGTCAGTTCGCCGGCGGCCATTCCTATTCCCAGCCACAGCCCAGCCCGTAGTCCTGAGGACACCCGCTGCCCGGTGAGGACGGCATGGGCCGAAGCACGCCACAGGATGGTCCCGGCCACTCCGGCGACCAGCACCGCCGTCAGTACCCGGGAGGCGTCCGCCAGCCACGTCGTGTCGTATGACGCGGCGTACAAGCCCAGTTGGGAGTTGATCAGCGGGGCGAGGACCCCGGTGAGGAACATCGGCAGTGTCCTGGCCACGTACAGCGGCGCAGGGTCGACCAGGGCCACCTGACGCAGATCGCCTCTGGGGTGCGTGCTCCACAGCTCCAGGACCGTCCTGGGCAGGCGGCGCAGCCGTCCCCTGCCATCCGCGCCTCCTCCGGTAGCCAGGGCAAGGGTCGACCACTTGCGGGGATCGGCTCCCCAGCTCACCGCCGCGAGGTCGGCGTACGTCTCCCGACTGCGTAGCACGTCCGCGCGCGCGAGGTGGACAAGGACCACGAGGACCGCCGCTGTGGCGAGCAGTCTGCCCAGCAGGATCGACGAGCCGTCCACGATCTCCATCACCTCAGGCTCCAGGGGCGCACGCACTCCGGTGGCGAACAGGGCCGCCCATCCCGCCAGGGTGAGGAGCACCAGGACGTACGGGAGCAGCACGGCACCGAGGAAGGCCCGCCACAGCGCAACGGTGAGGTAGGTGAGGGTGACGTCTCCGTTTCGGATGTGGGCGTACTCGTGGAGAACTACTGCCCGGAAGCCCTCGGGGTCGGTGCTTCGGCCAACGAGGAGCCCGCCATGCAGGCAGACGGTCGGCCGACGGTTGCTGCCGAACACCACCGCGCCGCCTGATGCCGCCGCCGGGTCGATGACGATGCGCGGCAGGCGGTCGAGCCCGGCTACCGCAGCCAGTTCACTCATGGTCTTTCGGATGTCACCATCGACATCGACTGTTTCCAGGGGGACGACCCGGCTCCGCCGTGCCTTCCAGGCAGGAATCGTCCACATGAGCGCGGCGGCTACCGCCACGACAAGCGCCGGCCAGACCCGCGATGGCCACCAGGGCAGCCTTGACGTTGACGAGAAGCGGTCGACGCAGGCGCGGTAGGCGCTGCTGTTCTGCTGCGGGAAGGGTTCGCCGATCCGGCTGGGATCTCCCCCCGCGGCCAGTTCACACCCAGCGGAGCCGCCTGTGGTCGAGGGCGGCGTGGGCCCCGCCCCAAGGACCAGCATGATCATCGTTGCGCTGCTCACTAAGATCAGCACTGCGAGCACGACGAAGCGCAAGGTGGTCCCGGAGGCCAGAACGGGCTTGCCCAGATGCTGCGCGGTGGGTTGTCCGACTGCCGTCACCTGTCACGGCCTCGTCCGGTTCTGGTCCGCCTCCGCACTGCCTCCGGTCTCGCGGGTGTCGCGCTGGCCGGAGAGGCCCTCTGGGCCGCGAACCGTGGGCGTGCCGGCCGCCGACTCGCCCTCCGGTCGGTCCCGCTCATCCGAGGTACCCAACACCAACCTGGCCACCACGGCGTCAGCGATCGTGTCTGCCCTGTCGCGCTCCAGGCCCCGCTGTGCGGCCACCTCCAGGACACGCCGCCGCACCTCACCGAGCTGTTCGGGAGTCAGCGCAGGAACGGTCGCTGGTTCAGCTCGTCTACGGAAGAGCCTGCGTAGCAGCGCCTTCATCCGCCAGAGCAGGCTGTCTGTGGCGGCGTCTCCCAGCCGTCGCACGGACTGGTCAACCGCCAGCCACACCACAGCCGTCACCAACGCCGCGGCCTCTCCCGCGCCGAAACCCAGCGGCTCGCGCCGGCCGCCCCAGCGCCCAAGCCGCCGTACAACAGTGGCTTCGTCGAATCGGGCCAGGCCCGCGACGAGGGGAAGCTCCTCCGGGGCAACTTCGACAACCACATCCCGCACGACATCCTGCACGGTGTCCCTGGCTGGCCGGGTGGCCCTGCGCCCCTGTGACGAGGCTGCCTCTGTGCCCACTTGTCCCCCTGGACGTACTCGCTGACCACATATCCACCACGCCCAGGGTGGGCGCTGGCCCGTATCGCGTGAGACCCCGCATGGGTTTTGCTGGCCACATTGACTTCATACCGATACTGGCCCCGGCTGTCCATCGACTGTCGCCTACGGATCGGGCGTGTGGATCTAACGGCACCTTGAACCGCCCCGGGTTCTGTGGAGTCTCTACAAGATCCGGGGCGGTTCACCTCTCTGTGTCAAGGCGTTGGCATCAGAGAGATCTCCGTGTCTTTGATCATGGTGCGGTAGACGACGTCGGCGAGGCGGCGCTTGAGGCAGCGCATGGCCTCTTTGTGGGTCTTGCCGGCGGCTCGTTTCCGCTGGTAGTAGTCCTGGCCCGGGGTCGCTCGTTTGATCTGGGCCATGGCCATGACGTGCAGGGCGTAGTTGACGAGGACCCCAGCCTGATCGACGTTCTTGACCTCCCGCCCGGGCACAGCGCGGTACGCGCGGGCGTCGGGAAACCCTGGACTGGCAACATCTAGCGCAATCGAGGCATTACTACAGTAGCCGGCCTTCGGTCGGCCGCTGGCGACCAGTGGACCAGCAACCTCATCTGCCGCGCAGCGGGCGCGACAGGCGGCCCGACATGTGTCGCCTCTTCGGCGGCCATGCCGTGGGCTCGTCGGGCGGACGCGTCGTGGTGCCTGGCGGCGTTCGACGCTGGGGTGAGCTTCTCGTACAGTCCCGGTGTGCTCGATCATGTGCCTGGTTGCTCGTGCTGCGGTGAGCCTCTGGATGGTGTTGACCTTGACATCCGGTCGTCGTTGCCGGACGCGATCCTGGCGCTGCCTGCCGAGCAGCGGGCGTCGGCCTGGGGAAACTCCGATTTCCAGCGGATCGCGGGCGTAGGCGGCTTCCTGCGCTGTCTCATGCCGGTGCACCTGACCGGTGGCGCAAGCGTGACGTATTCGGTCTGGCTGAAGCTCGACGACGAGCAACTGCGCCACGCCAACGCGGTCTGGACCACACGCGAGTACACCGATCTCACGCTCCGGGGTGAGGTTGCGAACGCGATCAAACCATGGCCCGGGCTGCTCGGTGAGATTGCCGGGGCGCAGGTCCGCGATGCCGGAACCTTGCCGTATCTGGTCGCAGAACGGAACAGTCTGTTGTCGCGGGTGCTGACCGAGGCGTGGG
Organism: Micromonospora sp. NPDC000442; assembly: GCF_042898635.1. NCBI lineage: Bacteria > Bacillati > Actinomycetota > Actinomycetes > Micromonosporales > Micromonosporaceae > Micromonospora > Micromonospora sp. NPDC000442. Next base: position 205,323 of record NZ_JBIAYZ010000011.1, read on the forward strand.
ACCGCGACGATGTACTCAGTCGGATCTGGCACCCGCTGCCGCTCTCGGTCCGCCAGCAGATCACCGCGAGCTGGTCCGTGGAACGCACCGCCGGTCTGGGCTCGCGAACGGCCGACGGCATCATGATGTTCGTGGGACGCGGCCGGACCGTTCACATCGAGGCGTTCGATACCTCGAAAGCCATGACAGCCGACGCTGCGATCGCCGAACTCAGCGGGGGCTTGCCCGAACGGTGCGACGGCGAGTTGTCGGAGCAGGACGGCGAGGTGGTGCGACGGGCATTCTGGCTCACAGTGGTCGTCGACGGTAAGCCGCAGCATGAACTCCACGGTTATGCCGCGACCTCCGAAGGCATCCTCCGTATCACGTGCATGCACGACGACGCCTCCGACCATGCGTGGGCTCGACAGGTCTGGCGATCGGCGCGGTACGACAATACCGAACAAGAAGCGAGTCATTCCCCTGTGTAATCCTCGGCAGAGTCACCCGGGAAAGGGCAGCGCACGGATTTGCCGCGAGTGGGCGAGCTGGCGTGTCGAGTGGCTGTCACTGTGCGTGCTGCTGCTCGGGCATGTCGTCGGTGGTGAGGTTCGGGCTGGCGTGGAGGCTGGCGGCGATCTGAGCCGGCAGCGGGTAGGCGGATTCGACAGGCAGGTGGGCTGCTACGGCCTGTTCATGGCCGGCGCGTAGGAGGTTTCTCACGCGCTCGACGGTGGCCGTGATGTCGGTGATGGCAACCGTCCAGTCGTCGACGTACCGGTCGACAGCCTCGCCGGACAGCCCGACCTGCAGTGACCGGTACGGTAGCGCCTTCAGCTGCAGTGATCGCTCCGGATCCCATTGCACTCGTACAGGGCTGGCTTTCAGTAGCCGTGACCAAGTCGCCTTGTCGCCGTGCAGGTTTCGGTCGTAGTGACTCAGGCAGGCGCGCGTCAGCGCCCACTCGAAGCCCTCCCGCGTGATGTCGATGGACAGTACGCGCTCTTGCCCGGGCTTGGTGGCCCAGCCGCAGCGGTACATCATCCACAGGAACGACGGCTTGATCCACGTCATCCGGTCTCGCTTGAAGGGGGCCACGAAGCGGCCGGCCGCGACCGCTGGTAGCGCGATCTGCGGGGGGTACGCCTGGTACACGGTGATGGTGTCGGTGGAGTAGCGGGCGCGGATCTGACGGATGGGAACGGACACGACATGATCCTCACCGATCGGGGCTCGACTGCTCCACGAGATTCCGCGCCCACGCCAGAGCCAGACCGAAATGGACGCGTGGCTGCATCCGCATCCGCGAATCGCTCGCGACGCAGCGTCGCGTTCAGCTCGGGCGACCGGACGCACGGTCGCGGCCGATGAGCGCGCGTGCTGCCCGAGTGCTCGTGCTTGTGCCGGGCGATGCGGTTGGTGGCTGCTAGCGTTCGGCGCCATGTGGACCGAGGAGATGGTGGCCGGGCGGCCGGCTTTGCGGCACGTCGCGTCCGGCGTGGTGTTTCGGGAGGTGCCGGGTGGGACCTTCCGCATGGGTCTGTCCGAGGCGGAGCTGGCGGCGGTACGCGCAATCGAGCACGGTGGCGGAGTCGGGGACACTCTTGAGCCGTTCTTCGCCGGCGCGGGGGATGCCCAGCCGGTACGTGAGGTGCGGGTCGAGGCGTTCCTGATCGCTCGGCATCCGTTGACGGTCGCGCAGGTGCGGCACTGGTTGCCGGAGTACGAGGACGACTACGCCGACGTGGAGTCCGGCACGGCCCGGCTTGAGGATGACCTGGATGATCTGCTCGATGCGTTGCCGTTCCGGCTGCCCAGCGAGGCGGAGTGGGAGTACGCAGCCCGAGCGGGCACCACCACCTTGACCTTTCGCGGCGACGGGAAACCCGGCGGAGACCAGGTGCTCGACGACTTCGGTGATGAGCAGCGGACAGCCGCCACCGAGAACGCGTTCGGGCTGGCCGCGATGGGCTCGGCGAACGAGGTCTGCGCCGACGTGTGGATTCCCGGGTTCGCGGACGCCCCGGCGGATGCCCGCCCACGTACCGGTGACGGTCCCAGAGCGGTACGCGGCGGTGCCGCCGACGTCTACCCGTGGCAGGGCTGCGACGAATGGCTGCTGCTGCTCGCCGCCACCCGGTACGAGCACGCCCAGTTCACCGCGGTCCGCCCGGTCGCACCATTGCCACCCCGCCATTAGCCCCAGCCGCCGGACAAGACAGATGCGCCACGACGCGCAGAGGGATCAGCGGTCGCTACGAACGTCGTGGCGTGCTGGGTCCTCCGGCTCACGGCTCTGCCGAATTGAGTGCATCCGCGATTAGGGTGAGATCAACGCTCCTATTTAACGAACAGGATTACGTAACAGCCGACTCAAGCCGTTCACTGCAATTGCTGAATGGTGCATCGGCCGTGAATCGCATCGGCACGTCTACCGCGCTACGCGGCTCACGACCGATTTACATCCGCGTGCGGTCACGCTGAGATTGGTCTCGACTGCCCGTCCCCTTACCGACGGCTAATACGGCAGCCGCCGTTTGAGATGTCGCTGGTGGGGCCGGGTAGACGAGGTGCGGCCACCGCGTGATCGTCTGTCTGCTGTGGACATGACTTCAGA